>CAZODG010000055.1:0-7781 GCA_964578525.1 uncultured Actinomycetota bacterium | reverse complement strand
GCTCCTGTTTCAATATCGTATTTCATTATAAGATCCGAAGGAATATGAATGATATTGGCTTTCATGCCTACTGCACCGGCAATGATCTCATAAATCTGATTCCAGGTCAGCAGTTCATCCGATGTTATATGGAACGCATGGCCAATGGCATGGATATTCCCCAATAGTCCCACAAATCCTTTTGCAAAATCTTCGGAATGGGTGAGTACCCACAAAGAGGTTCCGTCTCCATGAACCACTATTTCCTTCCCTTTTTTGATCCGGTCGATCAGCCAGTATCCCCGCCAATCACCAACAGCAATGGGGAACACAACACGATAAGTATGTGAAGGACACACGATAGTCACGGGGAAACCATCCTTGCGATATTTTTGCATAAGATAATCTTCACATGCTATTTTATTCTGGCTGTATTCCCATACCGGATTCGCAAGGGGGGTTGATTCGGTTATTCTGGGTTCACTTAATGGTTTCTGGTAGGCGGATGCGGAACTGATAAAAATAAATTGCTTTGTTCTTCCCTTGAATATTTCATAATCTCTTTTAACATCTTCCGGGATAAATGCTATCCAGTCGACGACTACGTCGAAATCTTGATCTTCGAGGGCTTTAAGCATTTCCTCTTTGTTGTTAATATCTGCCTTTATCGAGGTAACGCCGTGAATTTTCTCCCCGGAGATTCCCCGGTTTAAATGATAAAGGTCTATGCCTCTTTCTAATGCAAGAATGCTGCAGGATGTACTGATATTCCCGGTTCCGCCAATAAATAATACTTTCATCTTTCTTATTTTTATACTATCTCCCAAATAGAAGGTATTATAATTCTAAACCTCAAATTATATTATGGATTTATAAAAGTCAAGCTCACAAAATCTCTCGTTTTAAATTTTACGGGCAAAGATAGCTGGAAGCGCAGCTTTATGATAGAATAATCTGCATGAAATTTTAGAAAACTCTATTACGATAATCCGAATAAAGTACTTGGATTTTAATAAATACGAATAATTAGGAGTAATTATGAAACTATTCAAGAGGGAAGCATTAAAGAGGGAAGAAATCCAGAAGGAAGAAATCCAGAAATGTGAAGAATGCGGAAAGGTTCTGAAGGATAAAACTGATGAACCTTATTGCAAACAGTGTGATGAAAAATTGGATAAACAATTTGATAGTATCGAGGATAATATATTTATTTTCAGGGAACTTCTCGATAGTGAAATAAAAGTATTGGAAAAATTTGATGACGAGGATATAAAGGATCTTTTTAAAAGAGCATATACTAAATTATCCGGTGAAGAAGGGGGCTTGAAAAAAGAAAGCTTAATCGTACTCAATAAATTAAAGAATTCTTTCGAATTAAAAGAATCAGAAATGGGTCTTGAAAAGCTTCCGGATATAAAAGGTCTAAAAAAGAATCTACCCAAAGATGAGTGTCCCGAGTGTAGCAAAAAAATAAAAGAGGATTTTAATTTATGCCCATACTGCGGCTGTGTCTTAAAAGATGATTTTGTTCCCAGATCCTGATTTCATTGTTTTATCTCTCCGCAGGTATTTATATTCCAACCGTATAGCGAAACTATATCTCTAAAGACAATTTGGTCTTAATATGGTTTGTTAACATTAAACCTTCTCTTATAATAGTATTATATGAATTAATTTAATATTAATTTGATAAAGGATACTAATAAGTAGTTGTAATTATAAATATATAATTATAATATAGATAACAAATTTATATTTTTTAATCCATGTTTGTTATAATTGCCAGGTATAATTTTTCTTCTATTATACTTTTATTACAAGTATGAAATTGCAGAGTATGGAATCACAGAGAAAACAAATATTAAGTGGAAATCTAAGGATGCTCCTTTTTAAATTTTCTCTTCCCGGTGTTATCGGAATGGTGGTCAGTGCGCTCTATAATTTTGTCGATACCATCTTTGTCGGCCAGGGTGTTGGATCCCTTGCTATCGCTGCGCTTACTATAGTTTTTCCGATTCAGATTGTAATGCTGGCCATAGGCTTGATGATAGGAGTTGGAGCAGCATCGATTATTTCCAGGGCTCTTGGTAGAAATGACCATGAACTTGCGGCAAAAGTGGGCGGAAATGCATTCATCCTCAATATCCTTATAAATTCAGTATTGATGATACCGGCCTTTATCTTCTCGGATAAAATACTTATCTTTTTTGGCGCTTCAAAGGACGTGCTGCCCTATGCCCGGGATTATATATCCATTATTTTATTTGGATTTATATTTTTCTCGTTTTCTCTCGCTGCAAATCACATAATCAGAGCAGAGGGCAAACCCAGAGCCGCAGTCTATCCGATGATTGTAGGTGCGGTGCTTAATATAATCCTTGATCCCGTATTTATTTTTGTATTTAAGATGGGAGTCAAAGGAGTGGCACTGGCCACTATTATCAGTCAGTTTGCAAGCTGTGTTTATATTGTTATTTACACTTTTTACGGAAAAAGTATATTCCATCCCAGGACTTCTATGCTTACACCAAATTTACGCATAATGAAGAATATTCTTTTCATCGGATTTCCTTCCTTTTTAATGGCTATATTTGATAGTGCAATAATCTTAATATTCAACCGAGCTATTCTTCGCTATGGAAGTGATCTCTATATAGCGATAGCAGGTATTACTATGAGGATAATCGATCTGACAGTTATGCCTATCCTTGGTATCAGTTACGGCTTTTCCACAATCGCAAGTTTCAATTATGGAGCCAAATTATATTCACGGGTAAGGAGAGTTTTTGGTGAGGCAATATTATGGACAACAGTAATTGCTGTTACAGGATTCATAGCTACAATGTTTTTCCCGCGCCAACTACTCGGCATTTTTAGTAATGATCCGGAACTTATAAATATGGGAGTTTTGCCTATGAGAATTATCGTTGTATTTTTGCCCCTACTGGGCTTTTTGATTGTGGGAGGGGTAATATTCCAGTCTATCGGCAAACCGCTTCCGGCTCTGGTAATAGAATTTTCCAGACAGGTCATATTCCTGATTCCGGCTATTTTTATTCTTCCTCTTTTCTTTGGATTAAATGGGGTTATGCTCTCCTGGCCGGTTTCTGATTTTCTCTCCTTTCTGGTAACCGGGGCATTCGTTTTCCATGAATTCAGAATACTTAATAGAAGTATGAAAGCCGGATAAAAGTAAGCATAATCCTGAATACTTGATCTGTGCAACAACATTTAAAATTATAACAATTGACAATAAATACTCTTGACAATTTTCACGCCTTAAATATAATTAGAAACTTGTGTGCCATATTTTAGGATCAGCATTAAGGTCAGCAGCATAATTATTTTTAATCTTCTGCCCGAACTTATTTAAATAAATTTTTTCAGTTAAAATTTTGGGAAGATTGGTAAAGCAATGGAAAAACAGAAAAAACAAATTTTAAATGAAAACTTAAGGCCATTACTGTTTAAATTTTCTATTCCATCTATAACGGGAATGGTAATAATAGCACTATATAATTTTGTTGATACTCTTTTTGTCGGCCGTGCTGTCGGTCCTGACGCGATTGCTGGTCTTACAATAGTCCTGCCCGTGCTTATTTTCATAATTGCCATTGGACTGCTAACTGGCGTAGGTGCGGCTTCTCTGGTATCCCGTTCACTTGGTAAAGGCGATAAAGAAACAGCAATAATTGCCGGTGGGAATAGTTTTGTATTGAATACAATTTTTAATATTATAGCAATTATTCCTATTTATATTTTTTCTGAAGAAATCTTAAGGTTTTTAGGTGCCTCAAGTGAAGTTTTACCATATGCCAGAGATTATCTTGAAATCATGCTCTTTGGGTTTTTATTTTTATCTTTTTCTATAAATGGTTCCAGCTTGATCAGGGCAGAAGGAAAACCCAGAGCATCTATGTATGAAATGATGTTAGGAGCTATTTCAAATATAATTCTTGATTATTTTTTCGTAATGGTTTTCGGATGGGGGGTCAAAGGTGCGGCAATTGCCACAGTTTTGAGCCATATAATCAGTACAATTTATTTTGTGATCTTTTTTATGTCCAGTAAGAGCATATTCAAGATTAAGTTAAATATGTTCAGAATAAGAAAATCCATTTCCCGTGAAATTTTGAGTCTTGGAGTATCCTCATTTTTAATGCAGATTGTTGGTAGTGTGGCATTTTTACTGTTTATAAGAGGAGTGCGTCAGTATGGTGGGGATGCATATATTGCAATAATCGGCATAGGCATTAGGATAATTGATTTGATATTTATGCCTATTCTGGGGATAAGTCAGGGTTTTGCTCCTATCGTGGGTTTTAACTATGGAGCAAAATTTTATTCAAGAGTTAAAAAAGTTTTAGGGGAAGCATTTGTCTGGACCGCGGTTATAGCTGCGATTGGATTTGTTGTAATGGTAATCTTTCCCGAATCACTTATACGTATCTTTACCAGCGACATAAGTGTAATCGAAAAAGGAGCAGGTCCTTTAAGACTGATTGCAATGCTGGCGCCTTTATGGAGTTTTCCCATATTGGGCAGCACCTTTTTCCAGGCTATCGGGAAAGCCAGACAAGCTATTTTTATAACGTTGTCCAGGGACCTATTTTTCTTTATTCCGGCGGTTCTTATACTGCCTCTTTTCTTTAATCTTACGGGAGTTTGGGTTTCCTGGCCGTTTACAGATTTCTGCTGTTTCCTGGTAACCGCAATACTTCTGATAATAGAAATAAAGGTGATAAATAGAAATATAGAAAAAGAAAAAATGAGGTTGGCCTGATCCACTGATTAGTTACATCATCTATTTAAAAAAATGCCGCCTTTTTAGGGCGGCATTTTTAGTTAAAGAATATAATATTTCCATATATGTAATATGTTATAATATTTCATTGGTGGAGAGATGGCTGAGCGGTTTAAGGCGCACGCTTGGAAAGCGTGTAAGCGGCGTAAGCTGCTTCGAGGGTTCAAATCCCTCTCTCTCCGCCATAAAGATACCGAAGTCTGTAAATCAATAGATATTAATGATGTAAAATATACCAAAAATACATATTTTATTTGATTCTAAATTTCCGTAACCTAAGTTTAAAGGAGATAATTATGACAGGCAGTGAAAAAGCAATTTCTGATTTCAGTAAAGGTTATAATTGCGCCCAATCCGTATTTTCAGCTTTTAGCGAGGTTGTAAGAGTAGATGAAGATTTATCAAGATCGATTGCCAGTGGAGTCCTGAGTTAAAAGAAATTATTTACAAGAAGACCAGAGAGTTTGTAGAGAAATTCAAGCAAAGAAACGATACCATAAAATGCTTGGAGCTGATAGGAGTTGATCTTAATACCGAAGAAGGTAATCGAATAGCGAATGAAAAAAAATTGTTCAGCGTAAAATGTGAAAGATATATCAAAGATGCCTGTGAATTGCTTGAGGAGATTATAGAGTAGTCTTTTATTACTGCGGACCTGGAGAGATGGCTGAGCTGGTCGAAAGCGCTCGACTCGAAATCGAGTGTACCACTAACAAGCGGTACCGTGGGTTCGAATCCCACTCTCTCCGCCATAGAGCTATTTATGTTTGTGCAGATCGGTAACGTCAGTCTATATAAAATATGCCACAAGGGCATATTTTACGGGATTCAAATAAAGGCTGCAGATAAAGGATTTATAAAATAATCTATGAAAAAATACAACAAACAAGATCAAAGATCACTGGCAAACTGCGCTGCGGACTGTGCCGAACGGGTACTCCCGTTTTTTGAGAAGGCATATCCAAAAGACGACCGGCCCCGTAAAGCCATTGAAACATGCAGAATATGGATTCGCACAGGTATGTTTAAGATGAGCGACATACGCGGAACTTCTCTTGCAGCCCATGCCGCGGCACGTGAAGCGAAAGAAAATAATGCAGCTTGTTTTGCTGCGCGTGCTGCAGGTCAAGCAGTGGCAACTGCACATGTTTCTCAGCATGCTTTTGGTGCTGCTTACTATGCTCTTAAAGCAATTGCAGCAGCTAATCCTGAAAGTGACGGGGTTAGAACTGTTAGAGAACAAAATTGGCAATCACGGCGTCTTCCCGAACACCTAAGGCAGGAATTTTTAGATAGAGTAGAAATCCAGAAATGTAACCGCGGAATTTTTATCAAAATACAAAAAGGTAAGGATTTTTAATAAATGGAGAAAATTATAAAAAAACATGGTTAGAAAAATTAGGGGAAGGGTAAGAATATGAGCGATATCATCGAATCGATCCGTCAGGAATTAAAGAAAAACGCTGATCCCTATGGAGTAAAGAATGGTCAGTACTTTTTTAAAGAAAAGGTCAAACTTTACGGAGTAAAGACTGCAGTTGTAAGTAAAATAGGCAGAGAATATTTCAAAGCCATTAAAGATAAGAATAAATCGGAAATTTTTGTACTGTGTGAAAAGCTGTGGAAATCTGGTTATATGGAAGAATCAGGTATTGCCTGCAACTGGTCCTATAATGTCCATAAAAGTTATAAACCGGATGACTTTAAAGTATTTGAAAAATGGGTAAATAATTATGTAAGTAATTGGGCGTCATGTGATACTTTATGCAACCATACTGTGGGTACTTTTGTGGAAATGTATCCGGAATATTTATCTGATTTAAAAAGATGGGCAAAGTCGAAAAACCGCTGGATGCGCCGTGCTTCAGCAGTTTCTCTTATTGTTCCTGCGAGAAAGGGAAATTTTTTAAAAGATATTTTTGAAATTGCAGATATTTTACTTATGGATCAAGATGATCTGGTACAGAAGGGCTATGGCTGGATGCTTAAGGTAGCAAGTAAAGTTCACCAGAAGGAAATATTGGATTATGTGATTAAAAATAAGACGGTTATGCCCAGAACTGCACTTCGTTATGCCATAGAAAAAATGCCAAAAGAGTTAAAAGTAAAAGCAATGGCTAAATAGATAAATTTTCGTATAATAAGATTTTATTTTAAAAATTTCCGGTTTTAGATTGTCAATATTAAAAATTGTTTACGATTTATTATTTATAAGTTAGGAGTAAAAGATATGAAACAATGGTATGAATCTATTTTTGAAAACTATGGTAAAAAATATGATAATGAAAGTTTCGCGCAGGGAACGATTGGCGAGTGTGATTTTATTGAAAAGGAAATAAACTTTAATAAAACATTAAAGATTATCGATATCGGATGCGGAACCGGAAGGCATTCGATCGAATTGGCAAAAAGGGGCTACCATGTAACAGGTATTGATTTGTCATCAACACTTCTGGAGCGGGCAAAAGAAAAAGCAAAAGATCAAAGTCTGCAAATCGATTTTCAAAAACATGACGCAAGGAAGCTTCCATTCAAAAATGAATTCGATCTGGCGATAATGCTCTGCGAAGGAGCTTTCCCATTGATGGAAACCGATGAAATGAATTATGAAATACTAAAAAATGCCTATAACGGTTTAAAATCTAGAGGCAAGATAATATTTACAACATTAAATGGGTTGTTTCCGTTATTTAATTCAGTTGAGAAATTTTATACAGAAACAGCAGGTGAAGGTAATGCAGAATGCAAGAATAATTCCTTCGACCTGATGACCTTTCGAAATTTTAGTCTTGTTACTGTTGGAGATGACTCCGGAGATACTAAAGAACTAAAATGCAATGAAAGATATTATGTTCCTTCTGAAATAACCTGGCTCTTAAAATCTCTTGGATTTAAAAATATTGATATTTATGGCGCAAAACTGGGAGCATTTTCCAGGGACGACAAACTGACAAAAGATGATTTTGAAATGTCAGTCATTGCGGAAAAGCAATACGTT
>CAZODG010000054.1:0-8648 GCA_964578525.1 uncultured Actinomycetota bacterium | reverse complement strand
TTAGCAATACTGATAAATATCTAAAATTATTAAATTAATTAAACCTGAGAAATAATTATATGTATGACGTTATTACTATAGGCTCCAATACTGTCGATGTTTTTGTATATACCGATAGATCCCAATCCATTTTTATAAAAACAAAAAGTGATGAGGAAAGTTTCATTTGCTATCCCGTGGGGGCAAAGCTTCTTATAAATGATCTTCATTTCTTTTCAGGCGGAGGCGGGACCAATTCGGCAGTTTCTCTTTCACGGCTGGGACTTAAAACGGCCTATATAGGTAAGGTAGGAAATGACCAGAACGGCCTTAGAATTTTAGACGAATTAAAAAAAGAGAAAGTAGATTTTCTGGGTCCTATATGTCATGATACCACGAAAAAAACAGGTTATTCAGTGATCCTTGACAGTCTGGAAAAGAAAAGAACCGTACTCTCATACAAGGGTGCCAATAATTATCTGGATTACTCCGAAATAGATCCGGAGAAAGTAAAAACAAAATGGTTCTATATCTCAAGTATGCTTGGCAGGTCCTTTATCACATTAGAGAAAATAGCGGAGTTCGCTTCTAAAAACAATATAAAGATACTATTTAACGCAAGCAGTTATCTGGCCGAGAAAGGGAAAGGATATTTAAAGAAAATATTAGAAAATACGGAAATCCTGGTTTTAAATAAAGAAGAAGCGGAACTTCTGGTAGGGCGCGGTGATTCTCTGGAAGTGATCTCGGAATTGAAAGAACTGGGACCGAAAACAGTCGTGGTCACCGATGAAGAAAATCCCGTCTATAGTCTGGATAATAAAAATATTTTCTATAAAGCAATTCCTTATGATGTAAAAGTGGTTGAAGCCACCGGTGCCGGAGATAGTTTTGCCTCATCATTCCTTGCCGGGATGATAAAAACCGGAGATATGGAATTTTCACTAAAGCTTGCCATTGTAAACTCTCATTCCGTACTGCGCTTTAAGGGTGCAAAAAGAAAGCTTTTGACATACAAACAGGCACAGGAAGAGATCGACAGTAAAAATATAGCAGTGGAAAAGAAAAAAAGGGATGGATCCTGTTAGAAATGTCATTTCCTCCATTGATAAAATAAGGTGATTGAGATAGAATTTTTATATCCGTTTATCACATATAATATGGACCGTAGATAAGATGCATCGATAGGTTTTCACCAGTGCTATAATATCCGTAAATTATGAGGAGGTTCAAAGTGGCTGTAAATAAGGGAAACAGAAGCCCTGTAGAAAGTTTTGGTGATATGGTCAAGGAATTCGGCGAAGCCATCAGTAAAATTTTCAGTGATCCCGAATTAAAGAAAAAAGCAAAGGATTTTGCAAAAAGTGCGGAAGATTCCGCGAAGGCTTTTGGAAAAAGATTCAAGGATGAAGGAGTGAAAGAAAAATTCGGAGATTTTGGAAAAGCTGCACGTGATTTTGGGAATGATGTATCCGCTTATTTTAAAGATGATAAAGACAAAGGTGAAGATATTAGCCAAAAAGAATATGAATGGGAAAAAAAACTGGATGAGAAAATGAAAAATTTCGGAGAAAAAACAAAAAAAGTCGGCCAGGAAATCGGCAGTAAGATAGAAAAAGTGGGTGATAATGTAAATCATTACTTTAAGGATTCAAGAGGCGGCAGAATAACCGGTTACAGCTTTGCCATAATGTGGAGCACTGTCTTTCTTGTACTTTTTAATTTCTATAGTAAATATATCGCTTATTACAGTTATGACGGCATATGGCACAGGCATGAGCTTCTTACTGCAAACTTCAGTCAGTGGCTGCCAATCGTCACAACGGCACTTATCGCGTCGATTATCGGAAATATCATTTTAATTATTTATGATGGTTATTACTTCCGTCAGATCACTCATATCGTACTTAATCTGTTTGGACTGGCTGCGATCATTTCTCTGCTTACCATATTCCCGTTTGATTTTACAGTATTCCCGAGAGATTTAACCGGAACCTTAAATCCGATTGTTATCATAGTTCTTATACTGGCCATCATCGGAACAAGCATAGATACAATGGTAAGATTCGTAAAATTGATTGTCAATGCGGTAAAAGCTTCTTAAAAGGAACAGTTTTAGAATATATTTTTTTATGGATTTTTCAGCATGGAACCGGTAATTACCTGGTTAACGGAAACCAATGATCCCTATGTGGGGTATTTAACCCGTAAGAATATTCTCGGGGAAAAAATCAATAAAAAAAACTCACCTGAAATCATCGACAATATTGCTAACCGTGAACCTGTTTCCACTATTCTAAGCATGCAGAACCGCAAAGGATGGTGGGGCATGGATAACTATTCGTTCAATCCATTATATAAGAATACATTCTGGCAGCTGTATTTTTTATCCATAATGGGAATCACAAAAAGAGTCAGTGGAATCGATAAAGCTGTAAGCCTTGTGGTGAGTCATATTCAGAAAGATAACGGTTCTTTCCGGCCGGATTCCGGATATTCAGCGACCTTAAGCTGCATGCAGGGGATTTCTCTGGAAATGCTTCTCCGTCTCGGATATATCGATAATGATTTCACGAAGGAGGGCATTGATTTTATAAATAATATGGTGTACAGGGAATCTTTTAGATGCAAATACAGGCAAAATTTAAGATGTCCCTGGGGTGCCATAAAGATTCTTAAGGCATACAATCTGATACCTGATAAATATATTGATGAGAAAACGGAATCTACCAAAAAGAAAGCTCTGGATTTTCTGGTCAAATACGATATTGTCGAAGCCGCTTACCCCCGCAAGAAAAATAAAAGCAATCACTGGTCGATGTTTGGATTTCCGAGAAGCTATCACAGCGATATACTGGAACTGGTTTCGGCTGTCGTTGATGCAGGGTGCGGCGGAGATAGCCGCAATGTTAAAAAGGCGCTTGATTACATCCTGTCAAAGAGGCTTTCGGACGGGACGTGGAAGATGGAATATTCACTTAACGGAAGAATGCTTGTTAATATAGAAAAAAAGAATAAGCCCAGCAAATGGATCACTTATCATGCATTAAAAACCCTCTATAAAAGCGGATATTTAGAGAAAAAAGAATGAACCAAAAGTCCGGCAGAGTCAGTATCGTAAAATGCAAAGACTACGATAAAAAAAATCTAAAAGAAGCCATTAAGAGGTGTGTCGGACTTATAGGCGGTTTTGAGAAATTTCTTGATTCCCATAGCAAAATATTATTAAAACCCAACCTGCTTCTATCGGCGCCGCCTGAGAGGGCCATCACAACCCATCCTTTGTTTATAGAAGCCGTGATCGAAAATATTGTCGATATTACCGGTGAAAGTAAAAATATTTTGATTGCCGATAGCTTTGGTCCCGCAACTCCATATAATAAAAAAGGGATGGAAAAAATCTATGGAGCGACGGGAATGCTGGATATTGCGGAAAGAACCGGGTGCAGGTTGAATTATTCTGCCGAATACGAGTTCCTGTCCAATAAAAAGGGCCGGATTTTAAAAAGGATAGAAATAATAAAACCAATAATCGAGGCTGATGTAATAATCAATCTTCCTAAATTCAAAACTCATAATCTGACAGTTATAAGCGGAGCCATAAAAAATATGTTCGGTATAATTCCGGGATTTAACAAAGTAGGATATCATCTGAGGTTTGACGATTTAGAAAAATTTGCGGGAATGCTTCTGGATATAATATCTTTTATCAAACCGGCTTTAAATATCATGGATGGAATATGGGGAATAGAAGGTGAAGGGCCGGGGAGGAGAGGAACTCCCAGAAATGTGGGATTGATACTTGCGAGCAGCGATTCCATTTCAATGGACATTATTATGAGTAGAATAATGAACATACCGGAAGCTTTGAATCCCTTTATAGAAGTATTGAAAAAATGGAATGTTGAGCCATACATAACAGGAGATATAGAAGTGGCAGGAGAAAAGCTATCCGATACAATAATCTATGATTTCAAGATCCCTGAGAGCACAGGTCAGAAGAGACTCATTACAAATAATTTTATAAATACTTATATTTTACCGCTGGTCAGGAATTCACTTAATCCTTATCTTTATGTCGACTACGATAAGTGCAGCTTATGTATGACTTGCCGGGACATTTGTCCGCAGAAATCGATCACGTCAGACAATAAAAAGATAAAGTTTGATAATAAGACCTGTATCAGATGCTTTTGCTGCAGCGAGATGTGTCCCGAGGGAGCGATTGGCATCAAATATCCATTTCTGGGAAATTTGATTTTTAACTGGCTGGAAATGGCGGGTAAGCTCAGCAAGAAAAGAAAACCACCGGATACACGCTAAATTATTTTTATTTTAAAAAATACTAAAAAATCCTGATAATATGTATAATAAGAACAGTATTAAAGAATCTTTTTTAAAATAGGAGGTTTTTATGAGCAATAATGAATCGGGAACCGCAAAAGGCATTTTTATAGGTTTTACTCTGGGATTTGTAGCAGGTGCAGTTGCTGCATTACTTTTAACTACCAAAACCGGTGAGGAATTGAGAGGCGATATTAAAAAAATAGCCAGTGATCTGACTGAAAAAGTTGAAGAGAAAGCCGGCAAGATTAAAAATATAACCAGAGATAAATACAACGAGATAGTAAATAGTGTTGTATCAGGTTATAAAAAGATAAAGGACCTTACCGAAAAAGAAATAGAGTTCATCAAAAAAGTAATAGACGAACAAAAAGATATAGCAAAATAACTTTACTGTATTTTTAATCGATTTCCGAATAATTAAATTTAGAGCTATTATCCCATCATAAGATTTATGATTTTTACTGTCACAAAATAACTATTACCCTGAAAGGAAATAATATGGCAAGGACTAAAGAGACATATCCGGTTCTGGGTATGACCTGCGCTTCCTGTGTCAGAAAAATAGAGACGGTTCTCGGGAAGACGGAAGGGATCGTGGAAGCATCTGTTAATTTTGCATCGGAGAAAGTAACCATTGAGTATGATAATGATCAGATAGATCTGCAAAAGATAGAGAAAATAATAAAGAGCATTGGTTACGAGCTTATCACTTAAATTTGCTCTTCCGGAGGTCGAGTGATTTGACTGCCAGAGAAAACAATAAACTCAGTCTTGAAGAGAAAAAAGAACTCATAGAAAAACGCCTTCAGAAGAGACTTCTTACGAAGCTTGCAGTAGGAGCCGTGTTTGCGGTGCTTATCATGCTTCTTTCTATGAATATGATCCCCGGGTTTTCTTCACTTTCAACCAGAATCAGATATATCATCATTTTTATTCTTGCGTGTCCGGTTCAAATATGGGTAGGTTCCCAATTCTATCGCGGTCTGGTCTCGGTTTTTAAATACAGGACCGCTGATATGAATACTCTTGTTGCCGTCGGAACACTCTCGGCTTTTATCTACAGCACCGCAGTGACCTTTTTTCTGGGTTATTTTACGGTAGCCGGAATCGAACCTCATATATATTTCGAAACTTCGGCAATGATAATAGTCCTTATACTTCTCGGCAGATTTTTTGAAGCGAGGTCAAAGAGCAATGCCTCGGGTGCGATAAGAAAGCTTTTAAAACTGAAAGCATTAAAAGCAACTGTAATAAGAGACGGGGAAGAAGAAGAAATCGATGTTGATGATGTAACAGTGGGAGCTATAATACTAGTCAGGCCTGGGGAAAAGATACCGGTGGATGGAACGATACTTGAGGGTAGTTCCGCAATAAATGAATCGATGGTCACAGGCGAATCCATACCTGCAGACAAAGAACCCGGAGATGAGGTGATCGGTTCCACTATAAATCTGACAGGCTTTTTGAAATTCAGGGCAACCCGGGTAGGTAAGGATACATTCCTGAACCAGGTAATAAAAATGGTAGAGGAGGCGCAGGCATCCAAGGCTCCGATACAGAGGCTGGTGGATAAAGTAGCCAGCTATTTCGTGCCCATTGTCATCCTAATAGCAGTTATAACTTTTATAATCTGGGTCATATGGGGGCCTGAACCTTCCCTGACTTTTGCTCTGGTGAACTTTGTCTCTGTTCTTATAATTGCTTGTCCCTGTGCCCTCGGACTCGCGACTCCGACTGCCATAATAGTCGGTACCGGCAGAGGCGCGGAAAACGGGATATTGATAAAAGATGCTTCAAGCCTCGAGATTGCCCATAAACTGGATACAGTGATTTTCGACAAAACGGGCACCCTTACCAGGGGCCAGCCCGAGGTAGAAGAAATAATCATAGATAGAGATAATTTTATGGGAAAAGAGCATGAGTTATTGAGCCTGGCTGCAAGTTCGGAACTTTATTCCGAACACCCTCTGGGAAAGGCAGTAGTAAGAAAGGCGAAAGACACGGGTCTTGAGTTAATGAAACCCCGGGAATTCGAGTCCATTGCCGGCAAGGGGATAAAGGCAAAAGTGGGTGAAAAAGAAATAATCAAAGGAAACATTAAATTAATGATTGAAAATAAGATCCCGCTGTCCGGTCTTGAGGAAAGGGCGCAGGAAATCTCAAAAAGAGGACTTACCCCCGTATTTATTGCCATAGATAAAAAGCCTGCCGGAATAATAGCTATTGCCGACAGCCTGAAGGACAATGCAGCAGAGACGATATCGGGACTGAAGAAACTTGGATTCGAAGTGATAATGATCACAGGCGACAATAAAAACACAGCTAGTGCCATAGGAAGGAAAGCAGGAATCGAAAAAGTGATTTCCGAGGTCCTGCCGGATCAAAAGGCGGAGGAAATAAAGAAACTTCAGAAAGCAGGCAAAATAGTGGCAATGGTCGGGGATGGCATCAATGACGCGCCTGCACTTACCCAATCGGATATAGGGATCGCTCTTGGAACCGGAACCGATATTGCACTTGAATCTAGCAAGATCACGCTGGTAAAGGGAGACCTGGAGGGCGTACTCAAGGCAATAATTCTTTCCAGAAACACAGTGAAAATAATAAGGCAGAATCTTTTCTGGGCATTCTTTTATAATTTGATATTGATCCCGATAGCTGCAGGGGTACTTTATCCTCCTTTCGGGATACTTATAAGTCCGATATATGCAGCGGCAGCGATGGCATTCAGCAGTATTTCCGTGGTGGGAAATTCGTTAAGGTTAAAGAGATTAAAACTTCAGTAAGGAAAGGAATTTATGGTGGCACGGGCAATAAAAGTCATAATAATAGGTGCTGTAGCGGCAGGAACAGCCGCTGCTGTAAAAATCAGAAGACAGAGTGAAGATGCAGAAATTGTATTGTATGAAAAGGACAGCTACATATCCTACGGAACATGCGGTCTTCCTTATTTTGTTTCAGGGGAGATAAAGAGTATAGAAAAATTGATTGTTAATACAAAAGAGCGTTTTGAAAAAAGATTCAATCTTAGGGTTAATGTATTTAATGATGTAATCAGGATTGAACCGGAAAAGAATCAAATATATATAAGAGATTTAAAAACCGGTCGGCAGTTTAATGATTGGTACGACAGACTTATTATTACTACAGGATCGATTCCCATAAAATTAAAATTTAATGGGGAACTTTCGGAAAATACTTTTACTCTAAAGACTATTGACGATGCTATAGTTTTAAAGAAATATATGGATAAGCTGGATAAGGAAAATAAGAACGGCAAGGGTGCGGTAATAATAGGTGGCGGTTTTATTGGCCTTGAGCTTCTTGATGCATTTTTTAATAGAGGATATGAAGTAAGTATTATTGAAAAGACCTCTCAAATACTCCCTATGTTTGATAAGGAAATTATTGACTACCTGGACAATTATTTAATAGGAAAGGGAGTAAATTTATACAGGGAAGATGAGGTTATAAATTTAATTAAGGGGAAAGATAGAAGAGCTGTATCTGTGGGGACACTCAAGGGTAAAGTAATAAAATCTGATATCATATTTTTAGGAATAGGTACAAAACCTGATGTAAAAATGGCACAGGATTGTGGGATAAAAATAGGAAAGTCCGGTTGTATAGATGTTAATGAGTTTATGAGAACCAATCTTAAAAATATTTATGCAGCAGGAGATTGCTGTGAATGTGTAAACTTAATAAGCGGTGTAAAGCGCTCTTATAACCTTGCCGCTATTGCCGGAAGGCAGGGAAGAATTGCAGGTTGTAATATTACCGGTGGAAGAGAGAAATTTTCGGGAAGTGTGGTCAATTCGATAATAAAGGTGCTGGATCTGACCATAGTAAAGATCGGCCTTAGTTTTAAGGAAACAGCAGAATTAGGTATCAATGCCAATTTTATAGAGTTGCATGATTTATCTCACGCTGGTTATTATCCGGGAGCGGACATGATTCATATGATAATAATTTTCAATGAGAAAACCGGTAATATACTTGGATTTCAGGCTATAGGAAGAAGCGGAGCGGATAAGAGAGCAGATGTTATTTCTACTGCCGTAAAAGGGAATTTAAAAGTCTGGGAACTTGCTGATCTGGATCTTGGTTATCATCCGGCTTATGGGTCCGCAAGGGATTCGGTAAATATGCTGGGGATGATAGCAGGAAATCTAAAAAAAGGCGAAATAGATTTTTTAAGTGTCGAAGGGCTGAAGGAGAAAATTAAAAATGCAGAAAAAATAACTATTCTGGATGTCAGGACCAGAAAGGAGTATGACCGGGGTCATATAGCTGGTGCCGTGCTGATTTACATTGATGAT
>CAZODG010000053.1:0-8704 GCA_964578525.1 uncultured Actinomycetota bacterium | reverse complement strand
TTCTGACATCTTCCTTATGAGTTTCAATAAAATTTAAAATTGCAGGAAATTCTCCTGTGCCTCCAATACTGCCTGTCAATGTAAGCCCTTTTATTACAATCAATTTCTGGTTGATATTTACTTCCTGAATCATTCCCAGACATCCTATTAAACCCAATGGTTTAACTAATTCAAGAGACTTTCTAAAAATTTCCGGATTGCCTGTGGATTCGATGATCAGGTCATATGAAGTTTTAGAATAAATGGAATTGTAGGAATTATCATCTTTATTGCTTAAAAAATTTTGAGGTATTATAGCTCCTCCTAATTGTTTGGCTAACTCAATTCTTTGACTTACAATGTCATATATATAAACCTGTTTGCAATTGAATAATCTGCTTAATATAAGATATGTTGAAATTCCGATAGTTCCTGCTCCTAAAATAAGGATTTTTTTATTTTTTATATCTGGAATAAACCTGATAATTTTATTTATCAAATGTAGTGATACGGCCATGGGCTCCGCAAGACAGATCAAATCAGGGTTCAGTTCCTTATGGACCTTATAAACATATTTCTCTTTTCTAATGATATATTCGGATGAAGCCCCATCAATAGTTATACCGAATTTTTCAATATTTTCGCATAAATTTTTATCATAATTGCACATTACACAATTACTGCAAAATTTTGGGCAGTCACCCGTAACTCTATCATCAAGTTTGACTTTTTTGACATCCTTGCCCACCTTAACGACAATACCGGACCATTCATGTCCAAATAAAATCGGGTAGTTTTGAGGCCCTGCATAAGTTCCTTTAAACAGATTGATATCCGAACCGCACAATCCGATATTGGTTACTTTAATTAATATATCATCTTCTTCTTTAATATCCGAAACTTCTTTTTCAACTATATTTACTTTTCCTGGTGCTTCAAGTATATATTCTTTCATACAATGTTAATCATTCTTTTTTTAGTTATTATTGATATTAAAATAACTCATTAAAAGTAAGTTCTTATGAGTTTACATTTTTAGCAAAAAAACTTCAACTGCACCATTTTCTTTAATCTAAGCCATTACGGGATTTTTCCTGAAATTTTACTCATTTCCAGCCAAAAATATATAATTGAATTGTGGTAAAATACTATTAATATCAATTTTGTATGATAACAAGTTAATAAGATAAGGAGCATTATAATACTAATAGATTCGGGTATTAAATTTTTATAAAATAATTACACAAAACATAACTTCTAATATAATATACAACTAATAAGGAGGAGAGAAATGTTATTAAGAATAATTTTAAGAAGTTTAATTATCTAGCTTTGGTTGTATACTAATTTCAGGCAGAGCTAAATTTAAAAACCACATTTGATATAAAAAGGAGGAGTAATGTTAATAGGGTACAATCAAGCAACAACCCTGAAAAGTTCTAATGTAGAGACAGATCTTAAATACGCAGAAAAATATGGCTATGACTTTATAGAGTTTCAGATGGGGCAACTTAATGATTATTTTAGCCGGAAAAGTATTTCCGATCTTAAAGAGTTTTTTAGCCAGAGTAATATCAAGCCTTATTCTTTGAATGCTCTCGAGTATTTCAATTTAAAAAAAGGGGAAGAGTTCGAAAAAATTAAGAATGAATTTTTAAAAATGTGTAAGATTGCAAAGGAAATAGCTTGCGATAGTATAATTATTGTTCCTTCACCTAAAAAGGATAATATTTCAAAAGATGAGATAAAAAAAGACTCTATCAATTCCATAAATATCCTTGCAGATATTGGAGAGCAATATGGTATAAAGCTGGCAATCGAATTGATTGGCCTTGAAGAATTCAGTATAAATAATTTTTCTCAATGTTATGAAATTGTGCAAGAAATAAATAGAAATAATGTAGGCATGGTTATGGACTGTTTTCATTTTTATACCGGAGGGTCGAAAATAGAAGACCTGAGGAAAGCAGATTCTGAGAAGATATTTGTATTTCATATCGATGATTCTAAAGATCTTCCTTTAAATATACTAAGAGACTCTGACAGAGTATGGCCCGGTGATGGAGTTATTCCCCTGGATCAAATATTGGGTGCGTTAAAATTTATTGGTTTTGATGGGGTGGTTACAGTAGAATTATTTAATCCTGAATATTGGAAATGGGAACCCGAAAAAGCTATAAAAGTAGCCAAGGAAAAGACTGAAGATGTGATAAACAGGTTTTATAAATAAAAAGACTGTAACGTTTCTAATACAAGCTTATAATTTGTATAAAAAGCCTGGAGAGCAAAAAAATAAATTTTTCTTTCCAGGCTTTTAAATTATTGCTTGCCCGTTTTCTTAGCCCCAAATAATGATTTGCTACCCAAAATTTTTTGCCATTAATCTTTATTTGTATCTTTCTCAAGTATTTTTATAAAAACATCTACTATCTTTGGATCAAATTGAGTACCACTATACTTTTTTAGTTCCTTTATTATTTCTCTTTTTGACATTTTCTTTTTATATGGTCTGCCTCTACTCATTGCTTCATATGAATTTATTAAAAGTGATATTCTGGACAATACCGGGATATTCTCTCCTTTTATCCCTCTTGGGTAACCACTGCCATTATATCATTCATAATGAGATAGGATTGGTTCGGCTAATGGTTTTAGAATATCGGACGATTCTGCAATACGATACCCTACTCTAGGAAGTTGTTTAATAGTTTCCCATTCCTCCCTATCAAGTTTTCTTGGCTTCGATATTATTTCATCAACAACCGCAATTTTTCCAATATCATAAACACTCAGAAGTAATCTTAATTCTTCTAACTTTATTTTGGAAAGCTTTAACTTTTTTCCTATATCGTCAGCATATTCATAGAGTTTATCCATATACCCTTCATTGTCGTAACCGCTAGTTTTCAATCTTTCTTTAAGCGCATTTACTATTTTCTCGGAACTGGATTTGTGCTCGGATTTCTTGTCCCTGTACATATCAGCTTCCGCTTCTTTTAAAACGACATTAATATTCTCTGACTGACTCCTTTTAGTGGATACACCAATCGAGATACTCAGGGGTATCTCTAGATTACTTCTTCTATCACAAAGATCCTTTATTCTTTTTATGATCTTTTTCGCACTATCATCGGATGTACGTGGAAGTATTACAACAAATTCATCCCCACCCCATCTTGAAACAATATCTTCTTTCCTAAAGCATTCTTTGAGTATTACAGCTATTCTTTTTAAAAAAATATCTCCTTTTTTATGGCCATAGACGTCATTAATAACTTTTAGTCCATTAACATCTCCCATTACTATAGTTATTGGTAATTGTCTGTCTGTATCCAGTCTTATAAGTTCTTCATCAAAATATGCCCTGTTGTAAAGGCCGGTGAGTGAATCATGAAATGAAAGATATTCTACTCTCTCCTCTGCTATCTTTTTGTCAGTAATATCTCTACTTATGCCAAAAATACCAATTATCTTACCTTCCTTGTTACATAAAGGAATTATCGTATTAGATGCCCACCTGGTCTCTCCTCCCCTTAACCTTTCTTTATGTTCTACATTCGTTTGCGCAATACCGGTTTTAATAATTTTTTGCTCATTATTAAAAACTTCTTTAGCAAATTCTTCAGAGAAATAATCAAAGTCCGTCTTTCCGATTGCCTCATCAAGACAAGCCGCTCCAATTTTTTTTAAATTAGAGTTATTTAATATTAAATACCTGCCTTTTAGGTCTTTAAAATATACATAATCTATTAAATGGTTCATAAGTACATCAATAATCACAGACTCACTAACATGGATATCCTTATCTTTTTTTTCTATTGACATATAAGAATCCCCCTCTTTTTTAATTACAATTAACAGAATTAACCTGTTATTATTATAGATTAATAGTTTTAAAATGAACAATAACCAAAATAATCTGTATCCTGTCATTCTTATTTTATAAATTCGACTATGCTGGTGGAGAGCCTATTTATGACGGACCCGAACGTAACCAATTCAAACCATCCCTGAAATATCGGCTCATATTAATATACTGCCAGTAATTCAGATTTCCCTATACAAGAAATTATCCGTAAAGGCAAAACAGCTTCATGCTTTAGTAACGTCTTATGAGAAAATAACCAGAGAATCAAATACAAGTGAGTCAACTACTCTAAGAGCGTTCAAATACGATAATAGGTGTATATATTTTGGATAAATTTTTGCCTGGCATTGTTTAATGGGGTGTAGAGATATTTATACTTCTACACAAAACTTTTACTCCTCTATGTTCTTAAATGCTAACTCCTCAATCTTACCTATAAACTCTTCTGATTTCTTAAGTTATACTTTCACTATTATCAGTGTATTGAAAATAACTTTGAATAATTTAAAAGACCCCATGAACACCCATCCCGGAAAAAATATGGATACCTAAGGTCACATACAGAAAAGGCCATCTACCAGTTCTAGACTACGGAAACAGAATCAACTCGGGTCAGATAAGGCTTATGGAGAACCTGATAAGATATATGTGATAAGGGCATCATTTTCTTAAGACATGGGCGGAATACTTTCTGAATATTTGACCTTACCGGTCGATTCCCTGACTATTAATCTAGGTTCGATAATGATTTTTCTATTTTTTACACTTCCATTCCCATTCATTCTTTCCTGCAATAATGAAAAAGCAGTATAAGCTACTTTTTTTCTTGGGGAACATGCTGTTGTCAGTGGTGGAATGGTGAAAGCACTATATAAGTCTATGTCAAGAGATATAATCAAAAGTTGTGGATTCAAATAGGAAAGGAGCATATCCTCCTGTAAAATATTATCAATGACAAAAAAGATAATAAGGAGAATATGCTCTATGGAAAAGTGTACACAAGAAATCAAATTTATTAAAGACAGAGGTAGCAGGTGGTCACCACTGGAGGAAATTGCAAGAGAGAGAGCAAGAAAAATGCTACAACTTGCTCTTGAAAATGAGGTAGAGGAATTTGTACAGAAACAATCTGCCTTAAGAGACGAAAACGGCAAAAAGGTTGTATTAAAAAATGGTTATATGCCACAAAGGGACATAGTAACAGGAATGGGGCCACTTACAGTAAAACAGCCCAGAATAGACGACCGTAATCTGAAGGATTATTCAAATGCCACTCGGTTTTCAAGCAATATCCTTCCAAGATACTTTAGACGTATACCCAGCATGGATAACCTCATTCCTGCCCTATATCTCAAAGGGATATCAACAAATGATTTTGGGACCGCACTTTCTGCAATCCTTGGCGAAGGTGTAAAGGGGCTCTCTGCTACAAATATTGTGAGACTGAAAGAAATCTGGCAGAAGGATTACACGGAATGGAAAAGTAGGGATCTCTCAGACAAAAACTATGTGTATTTCTGGGTAGACGGTATATATTTTAATGTACGCCTTGAAGATGACCGCTCCTGTATTTTAGTCATAATGGCTGCAGATAAGCATGGAAACAAGGAGCTTCTGGCGGTAAGCGACGGTTACAGAGAAAGTAGCCTCGGCTGGAGGGAGCTACTCCTTGATCTTAAAAAGAGAGGTCTGTCCTTTGCCCCAAAACTTGCCATAGGAGATGGCGGCCTGGGGTTTTGGAAAGCTTTGGGCGAAGTATTTCCCTCTACCAGAAGACAGCGCTGCTGGGTGCACAAGACTGCCAATATCTTAGATAAACTTCCCAAAAGCGTGCAACCAAAGGCAAAATCTATGATAAAGGATATGTATATGGCTCCCACAAAGGAGAATGCCCTTAAATTCTACGATTATTTCATAAAAGTATTTTCCGACAAGTATCCAAAAGCTGTAGAATGTCTGAAGAAAGATAAAGAAGATTTGTTTACATTTTACGATTTTCCTGCCACTCACTGGATTCACATACGTACCACAAATCCCATTGAATCAACTTTTGCAACCGTTAGGTTAAGGACTGTAAAGGCAAAAGGATGCGGCTCACGTATTGCAACTCTTACCATGGTCTTTAAACTAGCTCTGGAGGCTTCCAGGACCTGGAAGAGATTAAAGGGCTATAAGCTTATATTGAAAGTACTTGAGAATAAGAAATTTGTTGATGGAGAGTTAGAAGAGGAGGTGGCTGCATAATGAACTATTGGAGGATATGTGGACTCTCATCCACAACATTTGACAGTATCTCTTACCTATATCAGAATACTTACCAGCTTTGTATACCTGGCAGCGGTTATTGATGCATTTAGTTGGAAGATTATACTTAAGTAAGTTTTTTAGAAATATCTAAGTTAAATTTATTTTTAACTGTTCCATTCAGCAACTGCATCAAACATAGCTACTATATTCTCCGGAGGAACATTGGCCATTATATTGTGAACCTGTTGGAATACGAAACCGCCTCCCGGGGAAAGGATTTCCAAATTCTTTAAAACATGTTCCCTTACCTCTTTTGGAGTAGCATTGGGTAATACTCTTTGTGTATCACATCCTCCACCCCAGAATGTAATATCTCTACCATGCTCCTTCTTTAAACGATCGGGTTCCATATTTTTAGCATTTATCTGGACAGGATTTACTGCATCTAAGCCTGCCTCTACAAAATCTGGAATCAACTCTATAATACTTCCACAGCTATGAAGCATTGTCTTTACGTCAGCTAATTCTTTAGCATAATACCATAGTTTGCTGTGGCGGGATTTAAAGAATTTTTCAAACATTGCTTTTGATATCTGCAGCCCCGATTGCATTCCATAATCGTCACTGAAAGCAATTACATCAATGTATTTCCCTACTGCTTTAAGATATAATTCCAGATCCCTCATATATATTTCCATTATTTTATCAAGATACTTATTTATCAAATCCGGATTTGCAGCTAATTGATAATAAAAATTATCCATCCTGAAAAATACTTGGCCAGTCTCAAACAAAGAGCCTCCAAAAATACCTACAATCGCCCTGGATTCCTTTTCCCTAAGATTCTTTGCGCCACTGCTTAGATATTCTATTCCATCCTTATCGTAGGTCCAAGGCTTCGGAAAGCCAGCTAATGCAGACCACATATTATATTCAAATAAATCCTCCAGTTTATCAATTTTTGCTTCTGGATTTTCCAATAATGGAAAATGTATCTGTTCAAAATAAATCATTCCTTTTTTTTGAATTCCCAATGGGGTTTCATCCTGATGACATACAAGAGTATCATCACCCTCTTTTATCGCATTGACCCATTTTGGTATTAAACAATCTGTACCATCTGGCAATACCCAGGGTTTCCAATATGAATCATCCTGACAAAAACCTTTAGTTCCCATATCAATAACATCAACATTAAACCGTTCCAGAACATCCTCATCTATAATAGCCAACTGTTGCGGTATATCGTATACCCTTGGAAGCTTCTTAGGCAGTCCCAGGTAATTACGCAACTTGTTATAAGCTATAGCCATTATGCTACTTGAGTGATAGCTTCCAAAATCCACTACTACCTTATCAGGCTCCTCAAAATTCAAAGTTTTCAATACTCTTTCCTGCGAAGTCATATTTTTCTCCTCTCTTTTAAACTATAGCTCAATTTCTGGATCACCAGGTAGCATCCACTCAGTATGGTATTCTTTCAAAGTGCCGTCTTCTTTTTTTATTAATTCATAGCTGTCTTTTTGTAACTTAAAATAGCCATGGGCACCAAAATAATCTCTTTGCACTGCTGTAACCTGGGCAGAAACCATTACAGAGCTCGATAATTCAACTATATAATTATAAGCACTATCAAAAGCCGGAACAGGAATTCCAGCCTGATGAGCAATCGCGATAAATTTTATGAGTTTATTTATATTTTTTCCGATAAAAGAGCTGAACTTTGTAGAATACAGCAAGTTAACAAGTCCGGGATTTTTATTAAATTCTTCTGTTATTTCATTTAAAAATTGAGCCCTTATAATACAACCTGCTCTCCAACCTTCCGAAATATTTCCCATATTGAGGTTAAAGTCATATTTTTTAGACGCAGCTTTTAGTAATGCAAAACCCTGTGCATATGAGGATATTTTTGAAATATATAAAGCATCATGGACAATATCTATCAAATCTTCTTTACTGCCATCATATTTCTTACTTTCCAATTTTAACTTTCCGGCCATAACAAGTCTTAAATCTTTATCCTGTGACATTTCTCTTGAAAAAACAGCTGAAGTAATAGTCGGTATGGGAACAAGCAGTTCAAGAGCACTCTGAACAGTCCATGTACCGGTACCTTTCATTCTGGTTATATCGGCAACTCTATCAACTAAGAATTGACTTGAATCTTTATCAATCTTTCTCATTCCATTTCCGGTAATTTCAATCAAATAAGAACTTAGTACATCATTTTTATCATTCCATCTTACCATGATATCTGCAATCTCTTCGGCGCTTAGATGAAGAGCATTTTTTAAAGCCCAAACAGTTTCACCAATTAGCTCCATATCTCCATATTCGATACCATTGTGAACCATTTTTACAAAATGCCCTGCTCCGTTCGGTCCGATATATGAAACACATGGAATACCGTCCTCTGCTTTTCCTGATATTTTTTCAAATATATCTTTAACCATGTTATAAGCTTCTTTTTGACCTCCTGGCATAATAGCAGGCCCCTTTAGGGCACCTTCCTCTCCACCGGAAATCCCTGTTCCAATGAAAAAAATACCTTTTTTTGTTAGTTCCTCATCTCTTCTTATTGTATCCTTGAAAAATGAATTTCCGCCA
>CAZODG010000052.1:0-9188 GCA_964578525.1 uncultured Actinomycetota bacterium | reverse complement strand
ATTTTTGCGAGCTACATTACGGAATGGAGAGCACCATCATAGCTGAATAAGCCATTTAAGATTTAAAAAAATTTAAAATATTTAAAAACATTTTAGTTATATTATGTTAAAAATATTTGGCGACTATACCCCTATTGCAAATATTCCCACCGAGAAAATTATCAAGAAATTAAAAAAAGACTAATCCTTGACGGCAAAATAATTACTGAACGGGAAGAGTATTTTATAACTCGTCGGTAATGGTATCTATGCTGGAAGGTCTGAAAAGTCCCAATGCAATTGATTTTATGGCACATTAGTTTTCTATTTTTAATTTCTTTATTTCCTTGTCATATATTATGCTCTGTGCTTCAAGTTCATTGAGATGCGCAAAAAGGGAAGTCGACGTTATCCTCCGAAGCAAGTGATTTTTTAATCTCGAATATAAAAGAACCACCTGCAGCAAACTATCAACTTACAAACCAGGAAAAAAATATTCTGGTATGCCTGGTTGAGGGCCTTTCCAATAAAAGCATTGCCCGGAAGCTGGTATTGAGTCTTTCTACGGTAAAATTTCATGTGAGTAACATTTTGAACAAACTGGGAGCGTCCAGCAGAGCCGAAGCCGTCTCAATGGCGATTAAAAACAAACTGGTCTAATAACCGGTCGAAAGACCCTGCATTTTATACTTCTAAACTATACTTAATGTTATTAGTATAATAATTCTTTTAATTAAAATCATAATATAATCGAATCATTAAGATTTATGCAATTTTTTAGCGGGTTTACAGTATTCAGTAATTGACAATGATTGGCTTTATACATATCATAATGCAACAGTAAAATAATAATAATATCAAAAAAGTAAAAAAGTTATGACAAGAGGAAAACCAATAGTTCTTATTTCGAGTTATTATCCCAGATTATGCGGAATAGCGACATTTTGTGAAGAAGCCAGAGAATTTATCCAGAAGGAGTACCCGGAAAGAGAAGTTTTGATAATAAGCCATAAGGATGGTTCCGGAGAAGGAGTCTACCCGATAATAGATACATCCCATCGATTCTGGTGGAAGCCAGTGGCGAAAAAAATTAAAAAATTATCACCATATGTGGTCCATATAGAACATGAATATGGTTTATATGAACATGTGGACAACAGGGGTATTGGAGACAGGAATCAGGGATTTATTGAATTTCTGGGTTCTATAAATGAATTTCCTATTGTTGTTGAACCGCATACGGTACACGGAAGGCTTAAAGAATTTGAAGAAAATTTTATTTATCAGCTTTGTGAAGATGCCGATGTGGTTTTATTTAAAAGCGATTACCAGAAATGGAGATTAAACTGGACTTTCACTCAGAAAGGGTGGAAGATGCCCAAAAATATTATGATTATCCCTCATGGAGCAAGAGAAGATAAGCAGTGGGATGAAAAAGGAATTCAGAAATTAAAGGTGGAGCTGGGATTAAACAAACTCGAATATCTAAGTGATAATTTAGTTGGTCTGGTAGGCTGGATACAGTCAAATAAAAGATGGGATATACTGACCTCTATGTGGGAAGAAATACTTATAGAAACAAAAGAAAGAACCGGTGAGAATTGGGACCTGCTGGCTGCAGGTACCGTAAGAGATTCAGCCCATGTCGAAGATTATAATAATTATAAAAAAAACCTGGAAATTCTCGAGAAGAAAGGTATTGCGCATTACTATGAATTTATTCCAAGAGGAGAAATTTACTACAAGGTAATGGCAGTTTGTAATTTTATAGTGCTTCCTACAGTAGATGAAACCCAATCGGGAACACTTGCGAGGATAATTGCTCTAAACAAACCTTATATAACCACAGCTCCCATGGAGGCATTAACGGCACAAACTCTTGAAAGTGAAGGAGGACTGCTATTTACGAACAAGCAAATGCTAAAAGAAAAAGTCATCAAGCTTGCCTGCGATAAGGATCTAAGAAAACAACTTTCGGAGAATTTAAAAAAATATCTGAAAGAAGTCGTATCATGGAAAATTACTGCTAAAAAATATAAGAATGCGTATAAATTTGCAAGACTTAAAAAAATAGCGGGGAAGGAAATAGATTTTCCTTCGGACTTTTAGTTTTGTCTTTAGAAAAGAGGTTCTTTCCGAAAGAAATTGACTGAGGTGTTATTTGAATAAGCTAAAGAAAGTCATAAGAGAAACATGTATTGGTATTAATAGCATATATATATCATCATATGTTCCAAGAAAATGCGGTATTGCTACATATACAAGTGATTTGACAAGGGCTATCGATCTTATAAATCCGTATTGCGGATCAAAGATTGTAGCATTGGTAAGGCCCGAAGATAAAATCGAGTATCCCCCGGAAGTCAGATTTAAAATCAGCCAGTATAAGATCGGTTCCTATATCAAAGCGGCCGATTATATAAATAAGTCCAGAGCGGATATAGTTGTACTGGAACATGAATTTGGACTATACGGCGGTGAATTTGGAGAATATATCATTAAATTATTGGAGTTGATAAAGAAACCTTTAATAATAACCGCTCACACAATTCCTGTTGATCCAGATGCAGGATACGGCATGGTTTTAAAAGATGTTTTGAAGTTTGCAGATAAAGTAATAGTCATGATGCCTGAAATTTTGCGGAAGCTTGTAAAAAAATATAATTATCCTGAAGAAAATATAGAAATTATTCCTCATGGTGTTCCGGATATACCTATGGAAGTCAATTCCACATATAAAAAGAAAAAGGGACTGGCGGGAAGAATAGTCCTGGGCAATATCAATCTTTTGTCGGAAATCAAAGGGCTTGAATATATAATAGAGGCTCTAAGGGAAATCAAAGAGCACTTCTCTAATATTTTATATTTGATAATTGGCCAGACGCATCCTGTTGTATTGCAGGCAGAAGGCGAAAAATATAGAAATTTTTTAAAAGAAAAAGTAAGGCAATACAATTTACAGGAAAATGTCAGATTTATAAATAAATATATGACTTTAAAAGAATTGGTTTTATGGTTACAGGTTATCGACATCTATATAACTCCATATCTGGACCCGGAGCAAACCGCATCGGGTGCCCTGGCATATGCAATCGGTGCGGGTAAAGTATGCATCTCGACTCCATATTTATATGCAAAAGATGTTCTGGCAGAGGGTAGAGGAATAATTGTACCTTTTAGAGATTCCCGGGCCATTGCAGATGCTGTTAAAGATATATATGAAAATCCTCAAAATAAATTAAAAATGGAAATGAAGGCATATAAATTCGGAAGATTGATGACATGGTATAATGTCGCCCTGCGGCACCTCCGGGTGTTTAACGAGATTCTGGATAAGCATGAGAATAAGAGATTCTTTAAAGCAATTTGATAAGGCCCTTACAGCTAAATATTAAAAGTTCTTTAAGTTTCAAAAAATTTATGGATCCTTTAAAAAAAATAAGATCAATGACTTCAAATATTGGGATTTATCAGCATGGAAAACTGGATAGACCTGCTCCCGAATTTGGATATGCCCTGGAAGACCAGGCAAGAGCCCTTATTGTTGTTGATGGGTTCGGGGATAAAAAATTAAAGGATATTTATTTAAATTTCATTTTGAAAGCACAGAGAGAAGACGGTCTGCTTTATCATTTTTTTTATGAAAATAATGGTGAAGGTTTATTCAAAAATCAAGAACATAATTCTAAGTGCAATATAAAAGAAGCTTACGGCTTGACTTTATGGTCCCTTTTATCAATAAAAAGTGACAAAGAGAGTTTCATAAAAAAAATTGTTGAAAATTTAATCAAGGATGCCTCAGGCTGGGTTTCACCAAGAGCTATCTCGGCAGCTCTGCTTGGTTTATTAAATCTTCCTAGCTCACACGAAATGGAAGATAAGCTGAAATCAAATTTACATAATTTATATTTTAATACTTTTTCAGATGATTGGGCATGGTTTGAGGACTATCTTGTGTATGCAAACGCCATTATACCCTGGGCTCTCTGGGAAGCGTATTTAAGGCGGAATTGTAAAACCAGTCTTGAAATTGCTGATAGAACAACCAGATTTTTAATAGAAAAATGTCAGGAGAATAATATCCCGGCTCCGGTTGGAAATAAGGGCTGGTATTTAAAGGGAGGTAGAAAAGCTTTATATGATCAGCAGCCAATTGATCCGGCTTATATGGTTTGCTGTCTTGAAAAAGCATACATTGCAACAGAAGATAAGTTCTTTCTGGACTGGGCCGGGAAATGGTACAGATGGTTTTCCGGTAATAATATAAATAATATTTCTCTTATAGACGAAAATTTTGCATGTTATGATGCATTAAGTCCGGAAGGTGCAAATTTAAATCAGGGAGCCGAATCGAATATATGCTTCCTGATGGCGTATCTTGCTGCAAGGCGGTTGGGGATCATTGAATGATTGAAAAATTAAACATGGATGTTTTCAGATCAGAGAGAAATCCAATAATAAAACCGGAAGACGTGGCTCCATCAAGACCCGATTTTAAAGTAGTGAGTGTTTTTAATTGCGGTGCTACCAGGTTTAATGGGGAGATTTTACTTCTTATGAGAGTTGCCGAAAAACCGGTTAATAATGATAAAAAGGTAGAAATTGCACCTTTATTGGATCTGGAAGCGGGTAAAATTTCTGTAAAAGAATTTAATAAAGATGATTCTTCTTTTGCATTCTCCGACCCCAGATTTATAAGAACAACCTCTGGCTGGTACCTCACAACTATCTCTCATTTAAGGATTGCCAGAAGTAAAAACGGCACTGATTTTATTGTAGATGAAAAACCCGCTATGTCTCCTGAAAATAAATATGAAAGATTCGGAATGGAAGATCCGAGGATAACTCAAATTAACGGAATGTACTATATAAGTTATTGCGCGGTATCCGATTTAAATGGAATTACTACCTGTCTGGCATCAACTACCGATTTTATTGAGTTTACAAGACACGGGGTGATTTTTTTACCTGATAATAAAGATGTTGCAATATTTCCGGAAAAGATAAGAGATAAATATTATGCTCTGAACCGTCCTGTATCCACCGGATGTGAAGCGCGGGATATGTGGATATCGGAATCTTCTGACCTTATCTGCTGGGGCAACCACATGAAGCTTATGGGGACCAGAAAGCAGTACTGGGATGAAGGGAGCATAGGCGCCGGAGCTGTTCCTTTCAGGGTAAAAGAAGGTTGGCTTGAGATCTACCACGGGTCTTCAAAAATCAATAGATATTGTCTGGGAGCTGTGCTGCTGGATGCCGGTGAGCCCTCGAAAGTTATTGCCAGAACGAAAGAGCCAATGATTCAGCCGGAAATGGATTATGAAATAAATGGATTCTTTGGTAATGTGATTTTTACCTGTGGCTGTTTATATGAAGAGGATAGGGTAAAAATATATTATGGCGCAGCAGACACCTGTATAGCTTATGCAGAGATAAATCTGGATGATATACTTTGTCAATTGGATTATATTTGAAACGGATTAGTTAATAATACAGTTGCTGTCTTTATAGACTAAACAGCCAGGCATCTGCTGGAATTTTTTACTTCGATATAAGTTTTTTTCAGTAGACTATCATGCAGGTATAGTTTTTATGGTCTGTTTATTTAATGATATCCTGAAATATATCCAGTGATCTTTTTATTATATTTCCGCAGGTACTGCTTTTAGAGAAATTCTTATCAAAGATACAGGTAAAAAACATTCTCCCCTGATGCGTATTTGCACTTATTACTTTTTCTCCTTTTATGGCACTGAAAATAGGTCCATAAACTTCTTCAATCTCATAGTTGCCATATTCTTTTTGTATCTGGATTCTGCCTAAATTAGAAAGAGAGAAATCATAATCCATAGGCTGACCCGGATTATTTGCAAAAAATAGCTCAGGATCTTCGATTCCTTTCAGACCATATTCGTTGAAGTAGTAATAACCAATCAAAGGATCGTAATTATCCAATTGATCCTTTGATTTTTTATTTATATCCTGTGCAATTTCAGGAATCGTTCTTTCAGGGGAACAATCTATCTCCACCTTTAGTATGCCGTTAAACAGGCCAAAGTATTTCTCTACTTCATCTACCAAAAATGGCTTAAAACTCACAGGCGTCTGCAGCACTCGCTTGAATCCTTCCTTTGGTCCAAATTCCTGTGCAAAAGATTTCAGCAAAACGGCACCAAGTATACCGTGTACCGAAACATTGCTTTTTTTAGCCAGTGATACAATCTTTTTTACATCATCCTCTGCGAAGGACCAGTTATGAATCATAAAATCAGGTTTAAGGAAAGGTTCTCCTTTAGTATGTTTTAATTCCGGGATCTTTCTATTTTTAAGCCAGTCCGGCATTTCTTTGCTTTTTATTACATCGAGAACCTCTTTTTTAATCAGATTTGTGAATATAGGAGCTTCTATATACGGATTTAAGGACTGCTGCGGATTTGCCAGGAACGAAAATAAATCTTGCAGGAAAACGACTGCCGACAGTCCGTCGCAAATTGCATGATGGAAGATAAACAAAATATCCGAAATATCTTCCTCCTGAGATAAAAAGACACGGATCATTGGTCCTTTAAAAATATCAAATGATTTACAAAGCTCTTCTCCTGTAACTGTTTTCCAATCCGTCTCTTTTTCATTAAATTGGTTTAAAGGTATAGAAGGTACATTTTCTGTAGTTATATACTGCTTTTTGTCTTCCGTCATTATAACTCTTACTCCTGCCAGAGGATGTTTTTGCTGCAATTTATAAAGAGCTTCTTTCAATTCATCCTGGCTGAAAATACCTTTTACTTTTACCCGGAAAGCAAAATGCATTAGAGAGGCATTCCCCATATGATATAGTATTCGCTCGTAAACTGTTGTTTTTCTTTTCATAGTCTCATCATAAAAATTTTTTACACAATTTTTGTTTGTTTTGTCAGGTTATGGATCCATTTATTTGAAAGAAAGCGGTAAAAACCGGCAATCATTTTTACTAATTCTTCAGTTGCCGCTATAGCCACGACATAATATACAGGAAGTTTAAAAACAAATGCAGCCACTGCCGCCAGTGGTACACCTACAACCCATATTCCACCAAGTTCATTTATCATGCTGAAAAGAGTATCACCGCCTGCCCTTAAGATCCCATTCTGAAAAATAATATTCATTACCCTGAGCAGCATGATGCAGGCCATTACCAATAATAAATAATAAAGATAGCGGGTGCTCTGTTCGGATAGATTATAAAAATTCACTATATATCCTCTTACGAAAATAAGGATCACTGCAATTATAATTGAAAATCCTACTGATATAAAAAGAAAATTCTTGGAATAATCCCTTGCTTTATATTCTTCGCCGGCTCCGATTATATTACCGACCATTATGGCACAGGCACTTGCCAGCCCCATGAAGAGCAAAAGACTTATACGTTCGATAGAGCAGGCTATATTATAAGCAGCAAGCGCTGCGGTACTTATATGTCCGTATATTACACTGTACATACTGTAACCCAGGGCCCATCCTACACTCTGTCCCATAACCGGCAACCATATTTTTATATATTTTTTTATCATCACTTTTGAATAATTAAAAATATTTTTTAAGCTGGCAGCTATAGGATATTTTTTAAGGTAAGTAAAACCAAGTATAATACAAAATTCTAAACCTCGGGCGATTACTGTGGCAATTGCGGCACCCCTGACTCCCAATCTGGGAAATCCGAATTTTCCAAAAATGAGTAAATAATTTAACAGCGTATTTGTAATAAGCCCAATAAAACTTGCAACCATGGGGAATTTTACATTTTCGGTACTTCTCAGTATTGTGGCATATACGATAGATATTGAAGTCAAAATTAAACTGATTGCAATTATTCTTATATACTGCGTACCCAGTTCTACCACCTGTGGATCATTACTAAATAATCTTATTAATGCACCTGGGAACAACAGGGTCACTATGGTAAAAATAGCGGAAAAAATCAAGGCTAATGTAATGCCGATTCCCAGATGTGAAAGTATATTTTTGATATCTTTCCTACCCCAGTACTGTGCGGTAAAAACAGCGGTACCGGTAGCTATACTGAATACAAACATTAGAAAAAGAAAATGTATTTGGTTGGCAATACCTACTCCGGCAACTTCTCCTTCACCTAATTGACCGACCATAAAGACATCAACAAAATTTAAAGCGGAAGTAAGAAAATTCTGCAATATTATAGGAGATGCAATCGCAATTAATTTTGGTAAAAATTCTTTATATTTGGTAAATGACCCGATTATGATTTAAAAGCTCCCTAAGAAGATAAAAGAAGTATTTTGTTACAGTATCATTAAAATGTCAATGGGAATTTGTTATGAAAGATATGTCTTTTTATGGTAAGAACCTTTAGAATAGTCACATAATAAAAATGAAAAATCATATGATAAAAAAAATAAGGGTACTTTTAATTATCGTTTTTATACTGTCTTGCACTATTCCTGTTTCTTCCTGCACCCGTCAGTCGTATTTCGGTGATTTAATCATTTGCAGTGAGATAGATCCGGTTACTTTTTCTCCTCTGGATGACAGGAATAATTTTGATATCGGAGTTCAAAAAATTTTCGCATCCATAGAAGTATCAGGAATCAAAGCCGAAGACGTATGGAAATTTATCTGGGTAAACGAAGACTCAGAAGAGGTCATTGCACAGCCCACTGACAGATATTCAAGTGAAAATTCAGGATATGTCTCGGGTTATCTTTCAAATTACGTCACCCCCGGTAAAGAAGGAAGTATCATAGGAGAACCGGGAAATTACAGAGTTGAATTTTACCATAATAACAGGCTTATAAGCAGTGCAGATTTTATAATAGAATATCCCGAAATGGAACTAATTGACGTGATTTTATCAAGTGAAATAGATGAAGCCGGGCAGCCTGCAGCAGTCAAAGAAAGTTTTTATCCCGGCGATATTATTTATACATACATGAAGTTAAATTGTCAGATAAAAGGCGAGACCGTCGGAGTCAGGTGGTACCTGGGCAAGGATGAACTGCTGGGCGAGAAAGGAATTACTATTGATACAGATTATTATTTACCCCGCTACGTTATCTTTGAAATAACCAATGATAAGTTATGGCCGGTAGGAGACTACAGGATCGAAGTATTTGGGAGCAGTTTGACGGATAGGGAATATCATTATGAAATAAAGGAAGGAGAAATTCCGGATGCCACTTTTAATTCAG
>CAZODG010000051.1:0-9286 GCA_964578525.1 uncultured Actinomycetota bacterium | reverse complement strand
TATACTGATCATCAGGTGGATTATTCTATATCTTTTTTACAGGGATCTGGCATATGAAGATAAAATCGGAAGAAAAGATGCACCGGATATTTATAGTATTATAGATAATTTTATCAAAAAAATAAAAATAAAGGCTCCTGATGTAAGCCTGGCACACAAAAAATATATTTCCCCTTTTGTTATAGGAATCAAAAAGCCTACATTGGTTTTATCCCCGCACTTATTGGAAAAATTAAGTTCAAACGAAAAAGAAACTCTTATCCAGCATGAACTGTCACATATCAAAAGAAAAGACAACCTAATAGGCTGGATAGCTTTGATATTAAGAGACTTCTTATTTTTTAATCCTTTTGCGTATTTAGCCTATAATTTAATTAAAACCGAACAGGAAAGAGACAGCGATAAACTGGTTGTGAAATATTCCAATAGGCCAAAAAAAGAGATAGCTAAAAATATTCTTAATATTATTTTAAAGATCAGGTCCATTTCAGCATCTAAATCCACCCCACAGCCAGCACAAAGTTTTCAAAACAAACCGCTTAGTTTTTTCAATCAGTTGAGATTGAAAAATAGGATCAACTCAATTCTCAGAGTAACAACCCCTGGGATTTATAGCCGTATTTTCCCAAAAATTCTGATGTGCGTCTTTTTCCTGATACTTCTGATATTCCAGCTGATGTTCGTAATAAAAATTAATAATTATTACATATTTTTAAGATAAACTTCAGATATATCCCTGAGTTACTAAAAATATTTTTTTTCAAAAAAAATATTTTTTTAGTATTAATCTGCTATAATTTCAGTTATAAAAATCTTTAAGAAAGGAGTAATGTAATGAAATCCATAAATAAGACTAAAAACCTCTGGAACAATGATCTGACCCTTAGGGGACTAAAAGATAATATGGGCCCGATGTGCTGCTGGTTCTGGTGTTTCTGGTATCTGAGTAGAAAATAATTAATTTTGCAGATTCTAAATGAAATTATTTCCAAGCAATTATAACTACTCAAAAAAAATAAATTCCAAATATACTCTTATAAATAATACTCTGACCGGTGCACTTGATATCATTGAGAATGATATCTGGGATCTGATAGCGGTTAAAAAATTTAATAGTATCCGTCCCGATATCATATCGAGATTAAGAAACAGGGGTTATTTTTATTCCAATCCTGAAAAAGAAGATAAAATACTGCTGGAACTCTATAATAATTATGTAAAAAAAGCATCCGAAAGACCACTAAGATTTGTATTCTGCCCTTCCTATCAGTGCAACTTGAGATGTATTTACTGCTTTGAAACAGATCTGCCCTCCAATCCCAATAAATACATGACCGAAAAGATTCTTGATGATTCTCTTATTGCTGTAGAAGAAATAATAAAGGAAAAATCCGGTAGAATAGACTCTGTTGAATTATTCGGAGGAGAACCCCTCCTTTTAAAGAATAAGCCTTTTGTAAAAAAAATTCTTGAATTTGCAGGGAAAAAAGATACACCAATAACCATTATTACCAATGGAGTATCTGTCAAAGAATTCATAGAGATATTATTACCCGTAAAAGACAAAATAGAAATGCTTCAGATAACTATCGACGGGCCCCGGAAAATCCATGACAAGCGGCGAAAGTATCCTTCCGGCAAAGGGAGCTTCAATCATATATCAAAAAATATCGATTTACTCCTTAGAAATAATATACGTACTAATGTCAGGGTGAATATCGATAATACAAATATAGAATTTATACCGGATCTTTATGAATATATTTGCCGAAAAAATTGGATGCGGCACCCTGATTTCAGTATAAGACTGGCGCCTGTTACGGACCATACTTCATTTGATTATGACAATATAATTATTCCCGAAGAGAAGCTGCTGGAAAGATTGATCAGCATATATGATAAGTACCCGGTACTGGAAGAAATATTTGGTTTTTATCTATTCAAACCGCTGCGGCATATTCTGGACATACTGAATGGCGCGCCCAATGTCTCACCTAAATTTTTTAATTGTGAGAGTAACCTGCTGGAACTCAATGTCTTCTGCCCCGATGGATATATATACGCATGCGGAGAATCCATAGGCAAACCTTATCTGGCTGTCGGCAGATTCAGCCCCGGACTCGAGTTTTATCCCGATAAAAAAGCTTTATGGACCGAAAGGACCATACTGAACATAAAGAAATGCAGGACCTGCCGTTTTGCTCCGGTTTGCGGCGGAGGATGTGCCTTTTCTTCTCTTCTTATATACAAAGACAGCCGCGAACCAATATGCGAGAGATATCAGGAAGTACTGGACACATTTCTGGAGTTAAGAGGCGGAAAGATTCTGAAAAAATATATGAATGCATCCTGAAAACTACCAGCTCTTGAAACATTGGTTCAGCTTTTTATACAGGGGAAATTAAGGATTATTTGCCAAACCTATCTTTTAATAAAACTTTGGCCGCTATTTGATCCCGGCGATATTCTTTGCAGCCTTCAATGTATTTTTTAAAAGCATTGCAATAGTCATGGGACCAACACCACCAGGCACGGGCGATATGTAGCTTGCCTTTGGTTCCACTCTTAGAAAATCCACATCGCCAATCAAAGTGGCACCTTTGGTTTCAAAATCATTTTTTCTCCACTCGAGTAATTCCTGGCTGGCTTTATCCCTGGTTATCCTGTTGATGCCTACATCTATGACCACCGCTCCCTCTTTGACCATATCGCCTTTGATCAAATACGGCACACCTGTTGCTACAACAAGAATATCGGCATCTATTGTGTGCATTTTCAAATCTCCGGTTTCTATATGGCATATTGAAACCGTGGCCCATTCATTCAAAAGAAGAAGACTTACAGGTTTTCCGACTATCTCACTGTGCCCCACAACTGTTGCATTCTTACCCTTTATCGTTATGTTTTCCCGTTTCAGCATCTCTATTATGCCCGATGGAGTAGCCGGCACCAGGCACTCTTGCTGAGCAACCAGCCTGCCCATGTTCACGGGGTGGAATCCATCCACATCTTTATCAGGATATATTGCTTCCAGCACTTTCGCTTTGTTTATCTGAGAAGGCAGCGGCAGCTGGACGAGAATGCCATGGACGTCTTCCCTTTTATTCAACTTTTCAAGTTCTTGCAGTACATCACCGGTTGATACGCTTTCCTCCATCTTTATAGTCTCGGATCTAATGCCTACCTCATCGCACCCTTTCTGCTTGTTTCCTACATATACTTTCGAAGCCGGATTCTCGCCTACCATTATGACTGAAAGGCCCGGCACAAAACCTCTGGTTTCTTTAAACTCTTTTACTTCCACTTTTATTTCATTTTTGATATCCTGCGATATTTTTTTCCCATCGATTAATTCAGCTATTTTAACCACTCCCTTTATATTAAATTTAAAATTTATATTTCATTATGATTTTTTAAATCACAAAGACCAAATCTTATATTCATGAAATCAATTCTTTATTTAGAACAATCCTACAATATTGCCATTATCGTCAATATCTACTTTCGTTCCGGCAGGTATTTTTGGAAGGCCCGGCATTGTCCTCATCATGCCAAGTAATGGATAAAGAAATCCTGCACCGACGGAAGCTCTTATATCTCTTATTGGAATCGTATATCCTCTTGGTCTTCCTTTCAAATCAGGGTCATGACTTAGAGAAAGATGTGTTTTTGCCATACAGATAGGTAATTTATCGAAACCCTGCTTTGTATATAGCTCTATTTTCTTTTCCGCTTCGGGTAAATAACTTACACCATCTGCGCCATAAATCATAGTGGCAATCGTCTCGATTTTTTTCTTTATGGGCCAGTCCAGCGGATAAAGAAATTTAAAATCCGACTTTTTCTCTGCCGCTCTGGCCACGGCTTCGGCTAATTCGATTCCTCCATCCCCGCCGCTTAACCACACCTTGCTGATAACTGCGTCTTCGGCACCAGCCTTGATGGCTCTTTCTTTGACCGCTTCGATCTCCTCTTTACTGTCGGCTTCAAAATGATTCACCGCAACTACTACGGGGATTCCAAACAGTTTCATATTCTCAATCATCTTTTCCAGATTTTCACAACCTTTAAGGACCCCTTCCACGTCAGGTGTATTCATGAGCTTTTCATCAACACCCTGTCCCGGGACAAATTCAAAGACCCCTCCGTGCATTTTCAGTGCCCTTACAGTTGCTACAATAACTACTGCATTCGGTTTCAACCCGGAATATCGGCATTTGATATTCATAAATTTTTCAGCTCCGCAGTCTGCACCAAAACCACTTTCGGTTACAACATAATCTCCAAGTTTTATGGCTATTTGATCCGCCAGAATAGAGCTGTTTCCATGAGCGATATTGGCAAAAGGACCCGCATGCACAAAGCATGGGGTATGCTCGATAGTTTGCAGCAGGTTGGGTTTTATAGCATCTTTAAGAAGAACGGTCATAGAACCGGCACACTTTAAATCCTCGGCTGTAACAGGCTTTCCGTCATAGGTGGAACCGATCACTATCCTTGCCAGCTTTTGCCTGATGTCTTTAAGACCGGTGGTCAGAGCAAGAATTGCCATTACTTCCGAAGCAACTGTTATATCGTATCCTGTTTCTCTGGGAACCCCGTTTAGCGGGCCTCCCAGACCTACTACGATATTCCGGAGCGCCCTGTCGCTTACATCAACCACTCTGTTTAAAGTAATGCTGAAAGGATCTATGTTTAGATCGTTTCCCTTCATAATATGTGTATCCAGAAAAGCAGCCAGAAGATTATGTGCTATGCCAACGGCATGAGTGTCCCCGGTCAGATGGAGATTGAAATCTTCCATTGGAAGAACCTGAGAATAACCGCCGCCAGCGGCACCTCCCTTTATACCGAACACAGGACCCAGAGACGGCTGCCTTATACAGGTGATTGTTTTTTTACCGATTTTATTCAGGGCCATTGACAGACCTATAGTGGTCACGGTTTTGCCCTCTCCGAGAGGGGTGGGAGTAATAGCGGTCACATCGATATATTTTCCATCCGGTCTGTCTTTGAAATTCTCCAGGACTTCCAGTTTTACCTTTGCTTTATGATTTCCATATAACTCCAGGAACTCTTCATCAAGACCGATTCCTCCGGCAATTTCTCTAATATCCTTCATCTTCGATGCTTGAGCAATTTCGATATCGCTTTTCATAGAACTCCTCTCATCTTTAAATTTATTGTTTTAAAAACCAAAATATATCAAAAAATTATACAAGAATCACCAGCCTGTTACAATTAAATCAGGAACATTTAGCTGCAAATACAACCGGCGCAGAGACAGGTTTTCAATTAAGGCTTTAAAAATCAAAATGGAAGACATCTTTTGGATGGAAATCTCCCATTTTTTTATTTTTATTTATCGGATTTCTTTCTTTATTTATATAAATCCATATATTCATATAAAAATGTTACATTTCACTTACAGAAATGGTCACCATTGTACCTTCATCGGCCTCTATAATAGTCACTATCAGAGTATATGTGCCATTATCGGCAGAGATTGAGGAGAGTGTCTCTCCTTCACTCTCGTTCGTAAACTGATTTAAGTTTTGCCATCCTCCCAGTTGACCTATATACCAGTCGAATATCGTACTTCCGGAATCGCTGGACGATGCAGCAACAGAGAAAACTTCCTTCCCATCTTCCGTTACTTTCCATGACGCTGTAATTTCCATATTAGAATACACAGGAATAGCATCCGGAAATCCATCGGGTAAATTTGTTCCTTCCCCTATGGTAATTTCACCTTCATCCGTGGTTATAGTTGCTTCTCCTTCGCTTATATCGACCTCTGCATTTCCGCCTTCGCCCTCAATGGCCTCTTCTATGGCTGCTTCTACACTTTCTTCTGCGATTCTGGCTTTACATCCCCCAGCAGAAAACAACATGAAAACCGCCAGACTTATTACCACTGCCAGTGTTATTATTTTTTTCATACTGAATCTCCTTAATGCCTGCATGTTATATTATTATTTTTGTAACCCTTATTTTACTAAAATATTTTTTTTTATTAAATAAATAAAAGTTCTTTTTACTATTTTCCTACATCCAGTTTATAAAAACTCATGAAGGCTTCTCCGGGTATTTCAACTTTACCAATTCTTTTCATTTTCTTCTTACCCATTTTCTGCTTTTCAAGCACTTTCCTTTTCCTTGTTATATCCCCTCCGTAAAGCCCGGCAGTAACATCTTTCCTGTAAGGCGCTATTCTCTCCTTGGCAATAATTTTACTTCCTATTGCTGCCTGAATTGGCACTTCAAAGTTCTGCCTTGGTATCAGTTTCCTTAGCCTTTGTGTTAATTCCCTTCCTATCTGATAAACCTTTTCTTTGTGTAAAATACTTGATAGTTCGCTGACTTTTTCTCCCGCTACCAGTATATCCAATTTAACCAGGTCCGAAGACTTATATTCCGTAAGCTCATAATCCAGCGAAGCAAACCCGGATGTTATCGATTTTAATAAGTTAAAAAAATCCACAATTATTTCTGAAAGCGGCATTGCGTATTTTATCTCCACTCTTTCAGGCGAGATATACTGCATGTCCTTATAATTACCTCTTTTCTGGTTTGCGAGCTTCATTACCTCCCCTATATAATCTTTGGGCGTAATTATGGTTGCCGCTACATAAGGTTCCTCTATTTTTAGTATTTTCTCCTGAGACGGAAAATCGGAGGGCCTTTTTACTTCAATAACCGAATTATCGCTTCTGGTTATTCTATATGCTACATTAGGCGCAGATGTTATGAGCCTTAATCCGTATTCCCTTTCAAGTCTTTCTCTTACTATATCCATATGAAGAAGTCCCAGAAAACCACACCTGAAACCAAAACCCAGTGCGCTGGATACTTCCGGAGAAAAATCCAGAGAGGAATCATTCAAAGAAAGTTTCCCCAGGGCATCTCTTAAATTTTCATAATCCACTCCATCTACAGGGAAAAGACCCGAGTAAACCATAGGTTTTGGTTTTTTGTATCCCTGAAGGCTTTTTTCTGCAGGATTTATTAAAGAGGTTACGGTATCACCTACTATTATATTTCCCACTTCTTTGACCCCGGTAATAATATAACCTACCTCGCCTGCGGTCAGCGTTTCCTTTTTTATCATATCCGGACCGAATATTCCCACCTCTTCGACCTCGCTTGTGAGATTCTCTCCAATAAATTTTATTTTACTGTTTTTATTGATAGTTCCGTTTACAACTCTTATTAGAACCACTATTCCCCTGTAAGAATCATACTGTGAATCGAATATTAGTGCCTGAAGCGGGCCGTCCGGGTTCCCGCCCGGAGCAGGTATATCCGATACTATCCTCTCCAGAATCTCTTCGATTCCGGAACCTGTTTTTGCACTTACTTTCAGTATTTTCTCTTCTTTGATACCCAGTACACTTCCGAGTTCCATTATGACTTCATCAATCCTTGCGCTTTTAAGATCTATCTTATTTATAACAGGAATAATTTCCAGATTGTTATTTACTGCCAGATAAACATTTGCCAGAGTTTGCGCCTGGATCCCCTGAGTAGCATCGACAACCAGAATCGCCCCTTCGCATGCGGCGAGACTTCTCGAAACCTCATAGCTGAAGTCCACATGGCCGGGTGTATCTATCAGATTAAAAATATACTGGTTGCCATCTGTCTTACTTCTGTAGAGAACCCTTACCGCGTGAGCTTTTATGGTAATTCCCCGTTCCCTTTCAAGGTCCATATCATCCAGGAATTGGTCCAGCATCTCTCTCTTGCTTACGGTATCGGTTATTTCCAGGATCCTGTCAGCCAGAGTAGATTTTCCATGATCTATATGGGCAATTATTGAGAAATTCCTGATAAGTTTGCTGTCTGTCATAATTCAATAAAATAATTAGTTATAAAAAAGACTAACCATTTTTTCTTAATTTTTTAAATAATCCCGCTATAAATTTTACTTCTTCCATTCTGAATAAAATAGTACATGCTATATATATACCGGCACCGATAAAAATCACCAGGAAAAGAAGTAAGATAAAGGGCCACAAACCCTGATAAGCATAATTTTCAAGCCATTTCCATAGAAAGTATATCGCAGTGCCCATCAATATCGTTGCGGCAAAAATCTTTCCATATGATATGAATATTCTTTTCCCTCCAAAATTACCTATCTTTTTCCTCAGTATGATAATCAGGATCACCACATTGCATAACGCAACAAGAGATGTTGCCAGAGCCAGTCCTCCGACTCCTAAATATTGCATTAATATCCAGTCAAAAATAACATTTAGAGCAATAGAAAGACCTGCTACTTTAAGAGGAGTCTTTACGTTTTTAAATGCATAAAAAACGCGGTTAAGGATCATAAGAAGCCCAAAAAATATAAGGCCGAGACTGTGAAAGATCAGGATATACGCCACTTTCTCCGTATCCGCCGGACCAAAATTATAACGCTCGAATAATAATTTTATTATGGGGTAGCATAAAATAACCAGTCCTGCCATTGCCGGGACCATCACATATCCTATCTCCCTTACGCCCAGGGAAAAACTTTCCTTTATCCCCTTGATATCATCTCCTGCCGCCTGACGGGATATCAATGGATACAGTACAGTTACAATCGCAACCGAAAATACCCCGAGCGGCAGATTGGCAACTCTCCATGATAGCATCAAAGCCGTCGTATTTCCTTCGCCCAGACTCTGTGCAAAAAAATAGTCCACACTGTTATTGAGCTGGACCGCACCAAGACTAAGGACTATAGGAAGCATGAGAGAAAAGATTTCTCTTACTCCCTTATGCTTGAGATCAATAATAAATCTGTACCTTAATTTCGAGATCCTGATCTGAGGTAACTGAACCACAAGATGCATTAGTGAGCCTGCCATTATCCCTATAGCCATGCTGTAAATCCCGAGCCTTCTAAAAAACAGGGTAACAGAAATTATCGTCACTATATTCATGATAAAAGGAGCGAGGGAAGGAACGGTAAAAATATCATGTGAGTTCAGGATACCGGTAGCTAAACTGGACAGCGACATTATAACAAGGGAAAAAATCATGATCCTGCTCATTACTACAAATTTATATATATCCATCTGATTATCGGTTACTTTTGAAAGCAATGCCCCTATCTCGGGGGACAGAATGAATATGAGAGCGGAGATAACCAGGAACACCAGAGTTATGATGTTAATAACCGAACTCACGAATATTTTTATATCATCTCTCTGGTTTCTTTTTAAATATGCCGAATAGATAGGTATAAAAGCAGAAATTATAAGACTTTCTGCAAAAAGTATCATGAAAAGAG
>CAZODG010000050.1:0-9316 GCA_964578525.1 uncultured Actinomycetota bacterium | reverse complement strand
ACACCCCGATTTAAAACCGATACTTTAGCAGAAAAATAATAACATAATTTTACAAATTTACAATAAATCCATATACAACTTTGAGAGCCTTGCCCCTGTGGCTGATCTTATTTTTTTTAACCTGGGTCAACTGGGCCATTGTCTTATTATAGCCAGACGGATTGAAGATACAATCATAACCGAAACCACCCGTACCTTTTTCCTCAAAACCCATAAAACCTTCGCAAATACCTCTTGCCTCGAAAATAGAACCTTTCTCCGGATCCCAGAGCACCGTACTGCAGATAAATCTGGCTGTTCTCTCTGATAGATCCCTGATATTTTTCATTTCTTCAAGAAGTTTGTCCCTGTTTTCCTTATCGGTGGCATCTGCCCCTGCATATCTTGACGACTTTACTCCAGGCCTGCCCCCCAAAAAATCTACTTCCAGTCCCGAGTCATCGGCAAGAGTAATTTTATTTGTATAAAGAGAAATAGCGCGGGCCTTTAACCTTGCATTCTCTGCAAAGCTCTTTCCTTCTTCTTTTATATCCGGAAATTTTTCAAAATCTCCGGAAGTCAACCACTGCACTTTTTGCAAACTGCTAAAAAATGATTTTATCTCCCGGATCTTTCCTGTATTTTTTGAAGCAATAACTATCTGCAAAGATTAAACACCCATGTGAATAGATGATAAAAAAATTATATGTCCTGACTCAATATATTTTTTTGAGTTTCTATGATTTCCTTAATACCGGCAGCTGCTTTCTCCATCATTTTATCAAAATTTTCTCTGCTGAAAGGATTGGTCTCTGCCGTAGACTGCACTTCTATAAGTTCACCTTTCGAATTCATCACAACATTCATATCTACCTGTGCCTTCGAATCCTCTTCAAAACACAGATCCATCAGTATTTCTCCATCGACTATGCCCACGCTTATCGCAGCCAAAAAATTTTCTATGGGCATCGCTCCTATTATTTTCTTACCGATCAAAGAGTGCATGCAATCAAAAAGAGCAACAAAGCTGCCGGTTATCGAGGCAGTCCTTGTCCCGCCATCTGCTTCGATAACATCGCAATCTATCCAGATGGTTCTTTCGCCAATCTTACTTAAATCAACCACGCTCCTGAGTGACCTTCCAATCAGCCTCTGGATCTCATGGGTCCTTCCATTTATTCTTCCAGCAGTCTGGGCCCGTATGATCCTCTGCGGAGCGGCTCCGGGGATCATATCGTATTCTGCCGTGATCCAGCCTGAACCCTTACCTGCCAAGAACCTGGGAACTTTATCTTCAACAGTAGCAGTACACACAATCCTTGTTTTTCCCATTTCGATAAATACCGAACCGTTGCTGTGTGATATATAGTTCCTTGTTATTTTTATTTTTCTTATTTCGTCTTTTTTTCTGCCATCTATCCTTTTGATCATTACCGGGAACCTTTCTCTTTTATGATATCTAAAATATTTTATTATTTTAGATATCTAATTTTACTTTTATGACTTCCTTTATCTCTTCGCCCAGGAACATCTTTCCAACTTCAAAAAAATTGCTTTTTATTCCTGTTTCATAAAAAAATCTTTCAGGCGTTTTTCCTTTGGCCGCACATAATCCTTTTTCTTCAAGAATTTTCCTGACATCCTTTGCAGTTTCAACTGCTGAACTAATAACCTTTATCCCATTACCGCTGCAGGCCAGAATCCTCTTTTCTATCAACGGGAAATGGGTACAGCCCAGTATCAATACATCGATCCCGGCATCGGATAGTGGCTTCAGGTAACTTTTAATTACTTTATCAAGACGGCTGCCCTCAAGAATGCCTTTCTCCACAAAATCCACAAGCAAAGGAGCCGGAACAGAAAATGTCTTTATATCAGGGCCCATTCTTTTTATGTCATTCGGATATGCATTGCTTTTAACAGTACCCTCGGTTGCAATCACACCGACCCTTTTATTTCTGGTATTGTAGACAGCTGTCCTTGCTCCGGGTTCTATTACCCCTATAATCGGTATATCAAACCGCCGCTTCAAATCATCAAGAGCAGCTGCGGTGGAAGTATTGCAGGCAATCACAATAAGTTTTACATCTTTATCGTAAAGAAATCTGGTTATTTTAAAAACTAATTCTTTGACTTCACTCAAATCCCTTGGACCGTAGGGGAATCTTTTCGTATCCCCGAAATATATGGTGCTTTCATCGGGGATAGTCTTCATTATTTCCCATAGAACTGTGAGACCCCCGACACCCGAATCAAAAATTCCTATCGCTCTATTGTCCAAATTTACTCTTTCGGAATTATTTATTAAACCTTTTTAGAAACCCCAACAACCTAATTAATCTTAAGATCTACAATCAACTAATTATATAATTTAAAAATAAAAATAAAAAATCAACTGCATACCGTAAAGGCCTTATTTATCTGCCTCGCAAAGATAATATATCCAACCATCTTTATTTAATTTTTCTTCATTCTCAGTATTCGTACCATTTCTTAAGTAAGTGGTTATATTTTTAAAACCGGAATCTTTCAATTGTCTTATTTGTTCGGCTCTGGTTATATAATAGACACTTGCCTTCCCATTAAGTGAATTATCATAAAGTAAACCCCTCTGCTTTTCCTTTAAATGTTGAACAAAATCTTTCCTGTGAAGGCTTCTATTCAAAATATTCAAGCGAAGTTTTTTAAATCCTGATTTGATATTATTACCGAGTAACCTTATAAAATCCCCGGACCCGTTTTTTTTACCTGTACCTGTTTTAACTGATTTAAATCTAAAGAGATCCGGAAGATTTTCCCAGTTTAAATTGTGTGAAGAAAAATAGAGATATCCAGTACTTTTAAGTACCCTTCTTATTTCTTTCAAAGCTGCGAGCCTGTCTTCATGGTTGAAGCTGTCGATCCCATTATAACTAAACAGCACAAAATCAAACATATTGCCTCCAAACATATTCATCGACCTTACATCGCTTTCCACAAAACTATACTTACCTCTATATTTGACCTTGCATTTGGCTATCATATTAGGTGCATAATCCGCTCCTATGTAACTCCTTGCCAGAGGGGCGAAATATTTAGTGGTACGCCCCCCTCCCACTCCCATATCGAGCACATCCATTTCTTTGAACCTGCTGCCAAACTTCTTGATTATGGCGGCTTCGGCACCCTCAAGATAATCCCTTTTTGCATATTCACCGGAAATAGATTCCGAATTATATAATATTTTATGATCAAGCAATTTAATTATACCTTTTTTCATATATCAATATTTTAATGTTTTGCCGATATTTACAGTCATAAGCAAAATTCATAACATTATAGCAGGTAGGCTTTAAATATTAAGCAGGAAATTGATTTATATACACTCCGGAATGATAAAGAGTGCGAGTTTTCTCTATACTTTCGAAACAAATCCCCTTTTTTCTTCCCTGCACAGATATTTGATAAGTCTTCTTGCCTGAGCCATGCACATTGGCACGCCACCGCCCGGGAAGGTCCACTGACCGGTCATATAGAAATTCTCCAGTCCCGGCAATTGTTTTGGTAAAAATTTTCCAAATAATTCGATTGTAGGAAGCCATCCCTGATATGAACCCCGCCAGTTACCCGTATATCGCTCCCAAGTAACAGGAGTTGCTATGTCTGTTACTTCGATCTGGCCAGTTATACCGGGGAGTCTTTTCTCCAATTGTTTGATGCACATATCAAGGACCTTTTCCTTTTCCATTCGATATTTCTGTTTATCCTCATAAAGTGATTTCCAATAACCATAATCTGATTCTATCTGGACTTTTATGACGCTCTTCCCCTTTGGAGCGAAGTAAGGATCCTGACAAAAATGAAAATAACCCATCCATTCACATTTTTTACCTCCGATTATAAGCGGATCATCAAGTTTGAAGCAATTGATCTCAACCTCACCGGTCAAATCCCGCTTTACCCCTAAACTTATAGAGATTAAAGGCGGCCATAAACTTGGCTTTTCATAAATCTTCTTGATTTCCGGAGTCAAATACTTTCCTTCCAGCATCTCGTATAGTGTCGATCGACCGTCACATGCAGATATAACAATATCCGCATAAATTCTTCTGCCCTTTTCTGTTTCAACTCCCACCGCTTTTCCATTTACCAGCAGTATTTTTCTTATTCTGCAGTTATAATTGATTTTGCCTCCCAGAGAAGAATAAAGTCTTTCGATTGAACGGGTAAAATGAAGTGACCCCCCGATTGGGTAGCCTCCTTCGTGATTATGAAAATATGCAAGCGGCATTATAACCATAAGTGCCGGCATTTTTTTTACCGGAAACATCTGAAAGAGCATTTCACGCAGGACATCATTTTTAAACATAGAAAGGAAATCTTCTATAGAAATGCTTTTAAGTCTAAAAAATGAGGGCATATATGGCAGCATCTTTATAATATCGATAAAACCGAAGCTGCCAAAATCTGCATCAAGCGGCGGTCTGAATCCGGTATAAAAACGGACCAGGCCGGTTAATTTTCTTATAGCTTTCTTTTCATCGGGGAACAATCTCAGAAGTTCGCTTTCCAGTTTATCAATATTTGTATAGGCAATAAAAGTTCTCCCCGACATCTCTATTTTCCGGAACCGTTCCGTATAATAGAATTTCACATTCTCCGTAACTCCCAGTTCTTCGAAAATTGGATATATCGAGCTTCCTTTATTTGACCCAAGTACCCAGTGCAGGCAGTGGTCAAAGAGATAATCACCCCGTTTCCATGAGGTGCATACACCTCCGGGAATGGAATGCATTTCATATACCTCTGAATCATACCCGTTCATCTGCGCGTAACATCCAGTGGAAAGACCTGCCACACCTGCTCCGATAATAATCATTTTTTTCATAATATGATTCCTCTGGTAAAATAAAAAAAGAATTAAATAAATTTTAGTACTTATAAGTTTTGCTAATCAAGCTCTTTCTTAAGGATATCATAAAACCTGTCCTTCGCCATACGTTCAATCCAGGGTTCGTGTCCGCATTTTTCCAGAATGATAAAGCGGAAATCTTTTATGATGCGTGAAAGAGGTTTCCGGACCCCCTGAAATGGGTGCGGGTCATAATCCCCATGGATAGCCACTACCGGACAACTGATTTGTTTTCCCATCTTTAATAATTCCCCGCTGGTCCTGAGGTTCTCAGCGTCCTTCCATACATCCCTGAAAATATTGTATTGATAATCCAGTGCTTCATTCTTACAAGGCAAAGGATCATATGAATCGGATTTATACAAAAATCTCCCCAGGTTTGACATTAATATATCCTTTTCTTTATCCTTGATCAAAGGATTGTTCATACTATCCATCAAAGTCTGCATTTCTATTTTTTCTTCCTTATCAAGGCGGTTTAACCTTATTTCTGTAATGTTGTTTGCATATTTCTGCTCGAACACAGCACTTCCCACAAGTATGAGCTTCTTAACCATTCGAGGATATTTTGCGGTAAAAATGAATCCAAGCATTGCTCCCCAGGACCAACCTATTAAGGTAACAGGCAGACTTCCATATTTTTTAAGAACATCATATAATTCCCGGACCTGACCTTCAAGAGATTCTGCAGTCTGAAGTGGTTCCAGAACACCCCATGACTTAGAAAGTTCAATCGCCACCGGGGCCATTTCACCGGACACCCCCGGTCCGCCATGTAATACAGCAATACTAAAGGGAGGTTTTCCGTATTTTTTTAGATTTTTTTTATTCACTATAGTTCAACATTAATTAATTGATTAGTTCTTTATATTATGGAATAAAATTTATAATTATTATATGGTGGAGGCGGCGGGAATCGAAGCCGACTAATCCTGCTCCTCAAATAATATTATCATAAATAATTTGGTATTATTCAATATAGAAATTCTGATTATCTCTTAGATTATTGTTAAAAATATTGTTTTGTTCCATTTTATTAAATTTTATATATTCGTGTTAAGACCGTGACATTTTTCTTGACATCAAGTTATAAGATAAATTGAGAGAGACAGGTTTAAAAAGAATTGGAGATTTTTATTTATTAAAATTGTAACTCTATCAATCATTCTTTACCTCTTTTCAGGTCAAGAAGTTTTCTAATCTGTTAATCTGCAAATACCTAATATTTATATTTAATATAAAATTTCTTTATTATTATATGCCAATATTAAGATAGGCTCCAATTTCTTTAAAACTGATATTAAGAAAGATTACACAGGGAAGCAATTAATGGTGACGCATTCTTAGAGTATATTCATTCATGCTATGGTAAATGAGTAACCTCGGTAACTGCAGTTACCAGCTTACCAGGGTTATCGGGTATCTGAAGTACACTCTTTACTGACCTGGTTCGAATCCTACCTGGCCAGCCAAGATTGACTCAACATTATTTTTATCCTCAATTAGCTTTAAAATAGGGCTTATTTTAGCGGTTCGAAACTTGCCATTTTCTAAATAGGCACCTTCAGGAAATAAAATCTCCTGAAGGTGCCTTTTCCTCGGCGTATCTAGATTTAACCATAAGCTAGATAAATTACAAACAAACCTTTTGCCATAATCAATCAGCTCATCAATATTTAATATTCCAGCCTCGTAGTCACTTAACTGGATTTTTTTAGATATTATTTCATTATTGGCTGCATTTATATTTTTAAGGTAGGTTCCTTTATCAAAAGTTCCATTAATTGCCAGCTCTTCGATTCTTGCTTTCTTGGTTTCAAGTGTTGTTATATCCCTTTTAATATTGACAATTATATTTTTATTTTCTCCCTGCTTATCTTCTAGGAATGCTTTAGTATCAGAAAATATCTTGTCTATTACATCTTTTTTCATCTCAAAAGATTTAAGATATTCAATAAATAGGTATTCTGCAAGGTCTTGCCTAATTGGTTTAAATAAGCAACCTTTATTAACGCAATGATAATAAGGGTATCTTTTATGTCTTCCTTTAGAATAGCTTCCTGCAAGGTTTTTATTGCAGTATGGACATTTTAGGAATCTCTTTAAAGGAAATTCATTTTGGTATTTTAAGTTATATGTCTTATTAGCTATAGGGTTTAATATGCTCTGTGCTTTATAGAATGTTATTTCATCAATTATAGGCTCATGTACTCCGTCAATTAACTCATCAACGCATTTTGTCTTTAACTTTCCAATATAGAGATAGTTTTTTAAAATACCGTTTAGATGTTGTTTAGATATCTTTATTCTGGACTTGGCTAGATCATTACATATCTCAAATTGTTTCTTACCGGATATAAAATCATTAAATATCTTCTTAACTGTATCAGCGTCTTTTGATGGTGTAAGATATGATTTCTGATTAACATATTTATAAGTATATCCAAAAGGTGCGTTCCATAGCCATCTGCCTTCTTTAACTGCCTGTTGCATACCTAGTTTAGTTCTCTCTGTGCGTATGTCATTATCAAATTGTGCAATAAGTGAAAATATTGATGCGGTAAATGTTCCTACAGGGCTATTGTCAAAGGGCTCTGTTACTGATTTTAATGCAATCTTCAATTTATCTAGCGTTATTCTAATAGATAAGCTGTCAAACATGTCTCTTGATAACCTATCCATCTTATAGATGAATTAGGGCGTCTACCTTATTTTTGTTCGTCCTAGCGTATCCTAGCATGTTATTTAGCTCTGTTCTGTTTACAGTCTTAGCACTCTCTCTCCTTTTTCAATAAATACTTTCAAGATTTCATATTTATGTCTTATGGCAAAATCCCTGCATTGCTGCTCTTGTGATGTTAGGCTATATCCAAATTCAGCCTGTTCTGTTGTTGATACTCTAATGTAAATTATTGCGTTCATCTTTGTCTTTTATTTTTTCATTTATAATTTCATTTATGTTACCAATTAATTTTAAAGTGGTTGTTTTAGAGTAATCATATTCAGGATAATCAACTTCTTTTTCAAGTTTATCCAGGAAGTATTTGTAATCATCTAAAAAGTCTACGATAAATTTAGGAAAACTTCCGTATAAGTTTTTAGGATAGTAATCAAATTTAAATTCTTTTGCAAAAAAAGCATCAAAAGGCTCATTAAAAAATTTAGAAATTTTTGATAATTCTTCTACATTGACCTTTCTTTTACCCCTTTCAATAGCTGAAATTGCCTGTTTAGGTAGGTTTAAAGCTTCACCAAGTTCTTCTTGTTTACGCTTATATAGAATTCTAAAGTCCTTTATTCTTTTAGGTACTAAACTCCAATCATCGCTCATTTGATCCTCCTTTTTTTTCTATAATAATAAATAAAATTCTTATTGTCAAATAATTACTGACAATATATAATATATTACTAAGTAAAGATATATTATAAGTCAATAATAATTAATATGATTGAGGATAAGGAAGAAATTCAAATAACAGTAAATAAATTTATTGAGATTATCTATGAAATGTATATGAAGGATTTAAAGGCCGGAAATATAGTAAAAGAGCCTGTAAAGTCCTATGGAAAAATATGTAAAAAAAGAGGTTTTATAAATGGATATAAAAATCCAACTATTTTTAATATTGGTAAGTGAATTTAAGGGGTCTCCTAACAAGGGAGGTTACCTTTTAAGGTGGGTTCCCTTGTTAGAGGCCTCCCTTATATCTCGATACATATAGAATTAAGTTAGAGGGATTTTTAAAATGTGTTAAGAAAGGTATATGTTATCTCCTTGTAAAAGATAACATATTTGAACATTTTTAAATGGAAAATATAAAAATGGATAAATCAATAAAAAATAATAAACGAAAATATATAAGTAGTCCTTCTAAAGAATATCTAGGCTCTGTTAATTTAAAAATTGTAAGATATTCAAATACGGATAAATCGGAAGCATTTTACTATGACAAAGAAAAGGATATATTCATCGGTCTTGGGCCTTTATATAAAAATTGTTATTTTAATATAAAGGGAAGCTGCAAAGACCCTGAAAAAATAAAGCGAAACCAAAAACTATGCAATTACAGGGCAAAGGCAAAGATAAAAAAGCTAATAGTTGAAAATGGACTTAAATATCATTGTGTTACTACCTATAAAGATAGTGTAGAAAATAGAGAAAATACTATGAAAAATAATTATAGAGATATAGTTTTGTATGATAACAAGCTATTTTTAAAAAGGCTTTCATATTACCTAAAACATAAAGTTGATTATGTTACGGTTCCGGAATACCAGATTTATAGATATAAAAAGTATGGATTTAAGTTTTTACATATGCATGTAGCTTTAAATGAAAAAGTAGACGAGCGATTATTCTGGTCTGCGTGGAACTCTATAAAGTGTATGGAATGTGATAATTATATTATTAAGGAAACTGATTTTAAATGTGATGATTGCAAACAT
>CAZODG010000049.1:0-9369 GCA_964578525.1 uncultured Actinomycetota bacterium | reverse complement strand
AAGCAACTGCAGGAAATAATAACGAGGTTAATATTAAACTTGTTTTTTTCATATAAGCCTCCTCCTATAATAAGAAGGCTTTGCTTATAGTGCAAAGCCTTCTACTCTTAAGAATCTGTCTGTTCTGACTATCTAAGAAATTTTCCTACAAACGGAGAAGTTTCTCCTCTTCTTAAGAAATGACCGGATGGTCCTTCGCCCAGGAATTCTGAAAACCAGCTTTCATGTTCTATTTCTTCATTGAGTATAGACAGAGCCAGGTCATAAGTCCTGTGATCTTTTCCTGCTGTAATGTCGCAAAGATGCGTATAACCTCTTACTGCACATCTTTCGGCTTCAACGAGTACTTTAAGAATAGCCATTACATCTGTCGGGTCTTCAGGCAGAGATGCAGGCGGACAGGCTGACACGTCATGAAAATCTTTCATATCCTCCGGCAATTTTCCCCCAAGTTCATAAATTCTTGGAACAATTGCCTCAAAGTGATTTCTGTCTTCGATTCTTGCAGTTTCCGCTATCTCTTTTATTCCTTCTCCTTTGAGACCTATCAGGTTCGCTCTCAGTATGGTGTAGTAATAATAAGTGGTTAGTTCAGCTCCTGCGTTCTTTACTAAAAGTTCTATGATCTCATCTACGTTCAATCCTGCTTTTTCTACCATTTCTCTTGTTACTTTAGCCATTTTAATACCCCTTTCTATTATTTTTATAGTTTAAATATGAGTAATCTTTTCAGTTGTCTAATTTATATTTATAACTATATAAGAATTAATCTTATTTGTCAATTATTTTTATAAAATTAAATACCAGTGTAAAGTATTAAGATAGTATACACTATCATTCTCCATGTGGCCCCTCCTAAATATTGACAATGCACTTCAAACTGATATCATTATTAAATATACACAAATTATCATATACGCAAAAGTTTAAAATATGTAATCAAGAGGTGATATATGATTAAAGAAAATTCAAATAAGATTATTTATTTTGCTATTATTCTGGGCATATGTCTTATAATAAGCGCTGCAATAGGTGCTTTCACTTTTTATATAGTAAGGTCACCGGAGGACACCCTCTCTGTAACCGGATCGGTCAGAGAAAGAGTTACTTCGGATGTTGTCAAATGGACCTCTAATTTTTCAAGAACCGTTCCGGCCGAGGAGCTGAAGTCAGGTTACCAGATGATGCAAACTGACCAGACGAAGGTACTTAATTTTTTTGATAATAATGGATTTACCGAAGAAGACCTGATAATATCACCGGTATTTATGGAGCAGCTATATTTATATGACCCGAATGCTCCGAAGGAAAACGCTTTAAGACAGACCGTAGAAATTCAGTCGACCGATGTGGAAAAGATCACAAGTATGGCTAAAAATACACAGCAACTAATAGATCAGGGGGTCATATTTTCAACCCAGTCACTTGAATATACTTACTCTAAACTTCCGGAACTGCGGATAAGTCTTATTACCGATGCAATTAATGATGCCAAATTAAGAGCTCAGAAGATCGCCGAAGGAAGCGGCAAAGAAATCGGGGTCATAAAATCAGCAATCCTTGGCGTGGTCCAGGTTCTACCGGTTGGATCCACCGAAGTATCGGACTGGGGAACCTATGATACTTCGACAATTGAAAAAGAAGTTATGATACCGGTCACAGTAATTTTTACGCTGAAATAAATCAACTTCAGGATCTATATTTTTATCCGGAGATATTTAATCTTTATCAAATGATTGATACTAATATCATACAATGATCCTGTTTTATATCCCTCTATATAAGAACCGTCAGGTATTTAAATTATTCAATAGCTAATTAAATAAAAAATACTATAATATTGTTTTGATCACGAGGCTTAAACTATAAATTAAAGTTTTTTTAGACAACTTATATGAAAACAGAATATTACAAACTTGACGAAAAAAAGTTATTCGAAACTCTCAAAGTTGACCCAAATGGCCTGACAGGCGAGGAAGCAAAAAAAAGACTCGAAATATATGGACCAAATGTAATCAAGGAAAAGAAAAAAAGATCTCTTATCTTAAGATTCATTGATAATTTTGTACATCTGTTTGCCATAATTCTCTGGGTTGCTGCAGGACTCTGTTTTATTCCTGGAGTTGACATGCCTCAGCTGGGATACGCGATAGTTCTTGTCATCATAATAAATGCAATTTTTAGTTTTATGCAGGAATACAAGGCAGAAAAAGCTCTGGAGTCTCTAAAAAAATTTCTTCCTTCGTACTCTACAGTATTAAGAGGCGGAGAAGTTATCGAAATACAATCAATGGAGCTTGTACCCGGAGATATTCTTATTCTAAACGAAGGAGATAATATTTCCGCAGATGCAAGACTCATCGAATCATTCAATGTAAGAACCAATAACTCCGTACTCACCGGCGAATCCGATCCGCAGCGGAAAAGCACGGTACCTATAATAGGAAGAAATATAGATTCTTTAAGGCTTACGAATGTGGCTTATGCCGGTACCAGTGTGAGTTCCGGAAACGGCAAGGCAATCGTTTATGCAACCGGAATGGAAACCGAATTTGGTAAAATAGCGAACCTTACCCAGGGAATAAAAGAAGAATTGAGCCCTCTCCAAAAAGAGATAAATAAAGCAAGCCAGACGCTAGTATACATCGCATTGGGAATAGGATTTTTATTTTTTATTTTATCTATGACCGTAGCCAAACTTGGTTTTATAGGTTCCTTTATATTTGCCATAGGCATTCTGGTCGCATTTATTCCCGAAGGGCTGCTCCCTACCGTAACCCTTGCACTGGCACTCGGTGTCCAAAAAATGGCGAAAAGGAATGCAGTAATAAAAAAATTATCTTCTGTCGAAACGCTCGGCAGTACTACAGTAATATGTACCGATAAAACCGGGACCCTTACCCAGAATGAAATGACGGTAAGAGAAATCTGGTTGAATGGAGAGAGTTATAGTGTCACCGGTCATGGTTATAATCCTGAAGGTGACTTTATATTGGATGACAAAAAGCTTGAAAAGAAAGAGGTCCTGAATACATTCAAGAACTTCTCGAGGGCAATATCTTATTGTAATAATTCAAGGCTTTATTTCGATAGCAGCAATAACACCTGGATAATAAAAGGAGATCCAACTGAGGGGGCCCTCCTTGTCATAGCTAAAAAAACCGGCTTTGATTACGAAAATGAACTTAAAACCGAATCCCGGATATTTCTCCTTCCTTTTGATTCCAACCGTAAAAAAATGAGTTCTATTCACGAAACATCTGATGGCGTCAGGGCTTTTGTAAAAGGCGCTCCGAAAGAGCTGCTTTCGATCTGTAAAAAAATAGAAATAAACGGCCAGATAAAGGAACTTACAGATGATATGAGGGATAGCATTCTAAAGTATAACGATGATTATGCAGGAAGAGCTCTGAGGGTCCTCGCAATTGCTTATAAAGACCTGACAGCTTTTAAAAATGAATACGCTATCGATAATGTCGAAAAGGATCTAATTTTTCTTGGGCTCACTGCAATGATCGATCCCCCGAGACCCGAGGTCGAAGAAGCAATAAAAAAATGCTATCAGGCCGGAATAAAAATAATAATGATTACAGGTGATTATGGGCTTACTGCCAATACAATCGCCAGAAAAATCGGTATCGTCAAAGGTGAATCTAAAATTTATCTTGGAACAGATATAGAAGAGATGTCCGATAAAAAGTTAAAGGAAGTTTTGAAACAGGACAATATATTATTTGCAAGAGTCTCTCCGGAACATAAGATGCGTATTGCCATTGCTTTAAAGAAAAATGGTGAAATCGTGGCAATGACCGGTGACGGAGTAAATGACGCTCCAGCTCTCAAGGCTGCAGACATTGGAATAGCAATGGGCATTTCTGGTACCGATGTGGCAAGAGAAGCCTCGGATATGATACTTACTGATGATAACTTTGCCAGTATCGTAAATGCAATCGAAGAAGGCCGTACTGTTTTCGAAAACCTGAGAAAGTTTATCCATTATATCCTGGCCAGTAACATCCCGGAAGCAATTCCTTTCATCTCAATGGTTCTATTTAAAATCCCCTTACCACTTACGGTAATGCAGATACTCGCAATTGACCTGGGAACAGATATTCTGCCTTCCCTTGCTCTCGCCTCGGAACCTCCGGAACCGGGAATAATGAAAAGACCCCCCAGACCGCGGAATGAGAGATTACTGACCGTTAGAGGTATGACCAGAGCTTATCTGCTACTGGGACCCATCGAGGCAGCAGCTGCAATGCTGGCTTTTCTTATGGTTTATTTCAACAATGGTTTTACTCTTTCTAAAATCCTGGAAATCGGAGTGGATCCAAATAATTATGTCTCAAGTCCTGTATACCAATCTGCGATAACAGCATCTTTTGCCGCAATAGTTCTGTCACAGATCGGAAATGCATTTGCGAACAGGACAACATATGATTCTGTGTTTAAAGCAGGATTCTTTAGAAACAAATTGCTTTTATGGGCTGTACTGGGAGAGGTAGCCATATTAAGTATGCTGATTTATATTCCCGGACTCAATGGTGTTTTCAATCATTATCCAATCGGATGGAGTTCATGGATAATTCCGATTTTATTTATTCCATCCGTTTTGATAATCGAAGAAATAAGAAAGCTGATAATAAGGCATTTCAGAAAAACCTCTTATGCCTGATAAAAATTTATAAACAGGATTTTTTGAAAAAAGACACAAAAGTTATAGAAAATAGTAAAATAAAGTCGAATCGATTAAAAAAATTAATATTATTTTAAAAAAATTAGGTGATTAAATGCAAATTATAATAATGGGCTGCGGCAGAGTCGGATCACAGCTGGCAAATCTTTTATCTATGGAAGGACATAAAGTTAGTATAATTGATATTAACCCAAAGGCTTTTAATCAGTTGGGTAAAAGCTTCAAGGGAACCACGGTCACCGGTTTTGGCTTCGACAAAGAAATACTGGAAAAAGCTGGCATAGAACATGCAGATGCCTTTACTTCCGTCACACAGGGTGATAACAGAAATATTGTAGGCGCTTTAATAGCAAAAAGAGAATACAGGGTACCTATCGTAGTTGCAAGGATCTATGATCCCGTAAGGGCTCATGTGTATAATAAACTGGGTATAATCACAATCTCTCCAACAACCTGGGGCGCAAATAAAATCAAAGAACTTATCTGCCACACTGATGTTTTATCTCAGGTAAGCCTGGGAAATGGCGAGGTAGAAATAGTAAAAGCGGAAGCCAGCACAAATTTAGCCGGTTTCACAAGCGATAAAATCAATGTTCCCGGAGAGATTATGGTAGTATCCATAACCAGGCTGGGAAGAGCTTTTATCCCGGTAGTAGGAACAGTGATGAATAAAGGTGATTTGCTTCATATCGCCGTAGCTTCATCATCTATACCCCAGCTTAAACGAATTCTTGGAATATAGGAGGAATTATGAATGCTTTAATTATAGGTGCAGGTAAAATTGGTACAAGCGTCGCAAAATACATAGCCGAAAAGGGACACAGGGTTTCGATTATAGAAAAGAACGAAACCGTTTGTGAGGGATTTGAACGAATTAAAGGCGTTACAATATACTGCGGTGACGGATGTGATCCGAGTGTTCTTGAAAGTTCCGGCATAAAAATAGCAGATGTCGTAGTAACAGTCACGGGAGACGATGAGGATAACCTTGTCGTAGCTCTGCTTTCAAAACTTCAGCCCAACAGGCCAAGGGTCGTATCTATTATAAATCACCCTAAAAATGAGTGGCTCTTTAATAAAAACTGGGGTGTGGATGCAGCCGAAAGTCCTACTTCGATTATTTCAAAATTAATTGAAAAAGATATCAAATAAAAGGATTAAAAAAAACAGCCGCTATAATCAAATAGCGGCTGTTTTTATATAAATTATCCAGCTTTAAATTATGCAGCCTTTCTCTTTTCCATCAGTCCCACGACAACACATATTATACCCACTACTATTATTATAATAGCCAGCCACAACGGAAGAAACATTGACAAGAACAGGGCGAGTACCCCCCAGACAGCTAAAAGGATCCCTAAAATTATGAGTACAATCTTACTCATCATACCTCCTATACATAAGAATAATAATAATACAATCTTAAGGTATGTATTAAAATTTTACAAGAGGAAAATCAATACTTATGAAAAATTATTTAAAATTAATAGCAGCAAGATTTATCCTTCAAGAAGCATGCTCAAACTTTTAGTTGCCAGTTCCCCCCAATCGGTACCTTCCGGGTCCATCAACCCCTGCATTAATAATCCTATGGTCAGCGCAAAAAGTATTTTGGATACATCTTCAGTTTTGACTTTTTTTATTAAACCTTTTTTTATACATTCATCTATAATATGCCCAAAAAAGACCATATACATATTCATTGACTTCAATAGAACTTTTTTAAGTTTGTAATCTTTAATAGCTTTAAGATAAATCTCCAAAAAAAGCGGAAGCTGACTCTCATTTTCCTCAAAAACCGGTTGTAGCTTTTTAGGAATATCTATAAGTACCTGATACAGATCATCCGACTCAAACCCCGAAATGTTTATCCGTCCAGATACTTTTTTTATCCAATCATCAAGAAGCTTCAAAAACAAATCCTGTTTACTTTTGAAATGATGATAAAAACCGCCTTTGGTTATTCCGGCCCTCCGGCAAATATCCGTCACAAGAGTATTTTCATATCCTTTTTTTTCAAAACATTCCGTTGCTGCTTTTAAAATACTGGCTATTGTATTTTTTTTTCTTTCTTCCTGTTTCATCTGCTAATTATGTAATATCGGAATTATCCCTGTCCGCTCCGTGTTTTTTTAAAGATTTTTTTATATAAACCAAAAGAGGAAATTATTTCACGCAGAAAAAGAGTGATCAATATGGAAACAATTATTGCTAAAGTAGTATTTATAAACATCAATAAATAAAACGAAACCGAACCTGAAAAGGCTGATAATACATAATTGGAACCTTTTTTAAGAGAAAGCGGCATATCACCCATAACTGCATCTCTGACTATGCCCCCGCCAAAACCTGTAATCATTCCTAGAAGAATTGAAGCAAGAAATGAAATTATTGTGAAACCTTCGCCTTTAAAGAGATGGGAATATGTAACTGAAACACCGATTATTACAAATACAGACAGTCCGACTGAATCAATAAATCTGAAGAAAGAATACCATTTCTTAAAAAAAGTTGGGGCAAAATATGTAATAGTGCTTGCAATAATTCCTATAATCAAATAATTTGAGTCCTTAAGATAAAATAACGGAGTCCTGTCAATTATCAAATCCCTCACCGTTCCACCGCCAATAGAAGTGATTATCCCTAAAAAGAGAGCTCCGAAAAGATGCAGATCCCGGCCTTTTGCTTTCAAGGCACCTGTTATGGCAAATGCAAATGTCCCTATAAGATCTAAATAATACATCTGGTAATAAGTTATTTTATTAAAAAGATAATTTCACAATAAATCTTTATCATTTTATCAAAAATCAAGGTCTTTGTAATAAATCTTATTATTTATTCTTTTATAATAAATTAAACGATATAATATATTAAAATTAAAAGAAATTAGAAAATCTGAGAAAAAGAATTGTCTCTCATTTAAAAATCAAAGAAAGGAAAGCAAAATGACCGATAATTATGATTTATGCAAACAACCTATTAAGGAGAGTAAAAAATGAAAAATAACAGTGGCTCAGGAATCGCAGGTGCAGCTTATTTTATGGCTTTTATCGGTGCAGCAGTCTTTTATATTCAGCAGGCAGCTACTTTCGGAGCCGGATTTATCGGTTTCTTAAAAGCTCTTGTATGGCCTGCGTTTCTGGTTTACGAGTTGCTGAAGTATATATTGTAGTATTTTTTATATTTTAATAGCACCTGATATAAAAAGTTTTATTTGCTTCAAGTTAGAATATAGGTACCTTTGCATTAAATGATTAAATAATCATTTTTAATATGCTGTCCAGCCTCTGCCAACAATTAAAACTGCGCCGTTAACAAAACTGGCATCGTCTGAAGCCAGAAACAAAGCAGCTCCGCCTCTGGAACCATATAAGCCGGCAGCTGAAGCAATATTAATAATAATTCCTGTACCTTTGGCCAGAAAAATCGGCAGGGCTTTTCTCGTCGTCTTCATTATGGCGGCAAGCTACTGCACCAGGAATCCCCAGCAGTATAAAAAGAATGGCTATCATCGTTAAACTATATAAGCAAACCTTCTTCTCTGCATTTCTTCTTAAAGACTTCATACTTTTTCAATTCACTTTGTTTTTCAGCCCACTTTTTTATTTCCGGAAAATTGATTTTATTCTTTTTTGCTACCAAGACAGCCTGGTCAAAAGATTGGTTATCATTCCAGAAAAAATATGCAGCTAATCTATCTTTGATACAATCTGTGGGCGTCAATAAACATATTGTACCAAATTGTGTATTTAGATAATTAAATTCGGAGATTGGTCGTTCATCTCCAACTGATACAGGAGGGGCAGGAAAATCTATCAAGAATCTACATTTAGGGTTTTCAAATAAACGACCACCAGTATTTTTAAATCCTAACTCCTTAAGCACCGGAGTTATTTTTCTTATAGGGGTATTTGTTATCAGATCAATATCATATGATATATACTGATTTTCTGAGTAGAGTGAGACACAGGCTCCTCCTACTAAAACAACATCAACACCATTCTTTTGTAAGTGAGAGGAAATTATTGCTGCCAGTTCTTTAAATTCTACCTTTTCCCAATCTATATTTAAAATGGTTTACCCCTCTTTCTTGGTCTTGTTCTCCTTCGGTAATATTCTCGTATTTCTTTTTCAGAAAGAAATGCCATTGCTCTTTGAACTAATGCTCTCAACTCTTTTAAAAAAGGGTATCTTGGATTAAATTGATATAATCTGGTTCTTCCTGCCATTGAACTAACTATCACTCCACCATTTTCAAGACGATCCATCTGCTGCTGAATTCCATTTACTGAAATATTGAACAATTTTGATAACTCTAAAGAATATACTTGACCATAAGATTCAAGAGCAAATAAAATTTTTTCTATTGTACTATTACCCAAAACTGGTTCCAACATATTTCCACTCCTCTACCATAATTTATGTATATATTACCATAATTTATGGTAAATTTAAATTCTTTTTTATTATCCCCTCTTATTAATTTGAAAAGAGCCTTAAAAACTTTTAGAGATGATTTCCTGTAGATTTTATAGGTTCAGGAACTTTAAAGACTACCGTCTAAGAGTTAAAGCACTATTCTGTTAGAAAGCGGGTTGCCCCTGTTTTTGGTGAAGAGCCTTTAAAGTATTAAGATGGCTTCCCCGAAGGTGTGAAATTTCGAACCAGATTTT
>CAZODG010000048.1:0-9563 GCA_964578525.1 uncultured Actinomycetota bacterium | reverse complement strand
TACCAAGCCAGTATACGGGAACGCAGACAGCAATAGTCGTTGAAATAGTAACCAGTATATCCCAGAAACTAAATTTTTTGACTGCAGATACGATGCCCGCAAATATGCCAATAATAACCTCTATTATAATAGCGGCCAGCGCTAATTTTATTGAATTGGGGTAATGATCGGCAAGAATACTATTGACCGAGCGCCTGTATCTGTATGAAGTTCCGAGATCTCCTTTTGCCAGTTGTTTTACATATCTCCAGTATTGAACATAAACAGGTTTGTCAATGCCCATTTTTACCCTCAGGTTCTGAAGCGCTTCAGGAGTGGCGCCTTTTTCAAGAATCAGCTTTGCAGGATCTTCCGGGATAACATACATTAAAGTAAACAGAATCAATGTAACCCCTATGATAACCGGGATGATCTGCAAAATTCTTCTTAATATAAAATAGAACATTTTAAATAATTTATTTAAATAACAATTTTATTTCTGATATTATACAGCCTACATCTGAAAAGATGTAGGCTGTATTTTTAATTGATCTACAAACCGTTACTTAAGTGTTCTCTACACTTTTTATTTTTCCAGCCATACCTTGCTTAAATCATAATTTTCCATATTATTCAGGAAAAATCCTTTGACATATGACTGTGTTATTCTTCTTGTCCCATACCAGTATACATTTGCAAAGGCTACATCTTCAAGAATAAGTTTTTCAGCCTCTCTGTATTTTGCAATCCTTTCATCCTCGTCAAGAATGGTCCTTGCTTCCAGGAGTATAGCATCTGCTGCAGGATTATTATACTGGCCATAATTATCACTGGATCCTGAATAGAATAATGGAAAGAGGAAATTATCCATTGTAGGATAATCTGCTACCCAGCCCAATCTGTAAAATACTATTTCGCCTGCCTGAGCCTTTTCGAGCATTGTACCCCATTCATAACCAGTTATGTTTACATTTATTCCGATTTCGCTTAGATCAGATTGAATTGCTTCTGCTATCTGCTCATGACCTGCACCTGTATTGAATCCAAATTCCAGCGTAGGTAAACCCTCTCCATCCGGATAACCGGCATCAGCCAGCTTCTCTTTAGCTAATTCAACATTGTATACATAATCCGAGGCATTCTCCTTAAATCCCGGTATTCCCGGTGGAACAAATCCTGTAGCAGGTATAGGTACTCCTTCGCTTATTACATCGCAGATATTCTGTCTGTCTATTGCATAGCTTATAGCCTCACGAAGTTCCTTATTGCCTGCAAAGGGTTCAGCGTTTAAATTAAATCCATAGTAATACAGAGCCCACATTGGTTTGATTATAACATTGTCTTTATACAGCGGGTCTTCTTTTGTTACGGTGATTTTTCCAACAGGGATCGCTGTATACTCAAGATTACCGGCTTTAAATTCCAGAAAAGCCGTATCTTCATCGGCTATAATCACATATCTGACACTCTCCAGTTTGGCTTTTTCACCCCAGTAGTCATCGTTTCTGACAAGTTCTATATACTGGTCGTGTTCCCATTTAACGAATTTAAATGGACCTACACCATTGATATGTTCGGTATATTCATCTCCCCACTCTTCGATATCTTCTTTTGCTACCGGATAAAATACATCGTGACCCAGAGTAGATAAAAAGTCCGCATAAGGTTCCTTTAAGGTCACTTCGAGTGTGTAATCGTCAAGAGCTTTTACACCTTCAAGAACTGTAGCCGTTCCAGCCTGGCATTCATCATAACCCTTAATTGGAAGTAAATGATAGGCAAGATAAGAAGCCGTTTCTGCATTGGCTACTCTGGACCATGAATAAACAAAATCTTCAGCTACCAATTCTCTGCCGCTGTGAAATTTAACACCTTTCCTTAAATTAAAGGTATAAACAAGGCCATTATCGCTTATATTCCAGCTTTCTGCTAATTCGGGTATTGGTTCATAGGTTTCCGGATCCCAATCAATCAAACCATCCCAGCACTGTCTTATCACCTGGATTCCTTCACTTTCATAAGCATTCGGAGGATCCAGAGATACCGGTTCAACAATATGTAATCTCATTATTTGCTCGCTGGTTGCCTCATCTTTACATCCTGCAAACATTGCTCCAATAAATACAAAAACGCTAAGTACTGCAATTATTCCCATCCACTTTTTGTAATTCCTCACTAAAGCCTCCTTCTTAAATTCTATAATTTACCTGCAAGAATTTTTATTTTAAAACCTCCTTTCGTTTTAAATAATAATCCTGCAATTTCCACTGACTATAATAAAATAAAGAGAGTTATTGTGGTAATAGTAAAAATAACTCCAAGTATAATTGTGAGTCTATCAAGATTTTTTTCTACAATTCCTGCACCGTCGAAAGTTTCTACCATACCGGAGAACAAACCGGAAATTCCTCCTCCTCTTCCCGCATGCAATAAGATCAATAATACCAGTCCGACACTGGCAATTATATGAAATGAAAATAATACATTAAGCAAGACAGAACCCATATCTATAATTCCTCCATAATCATTATTAAATCTAAAATTGGCTTCCGGCCAATATTTTATCAAAAAAATGACATATTAAAAATAAATATTTATATGTAGGATACATAGTCTTTGCCATAAAATCAAGTTCAATATGACAAAAGCGATACTCCGGTCATTTCCCCGGGTTTTTTAATTTCTAATAGATCCAGTATCGTTGGTGCAATGCCGCTTAATTTAAAATTATCATCATAATCTTTAAATTTTATTTTCGAATCGCAAATCACAAATGGCACCATCGATAAAGAATGGGCTGTTATGACTCTTTTATCGACAGGGTTTATCATTTCTTCAGCATTGCCATGGTCTGCCGTTATCAGTGCCAGTCCGCCATTATTGATTAATTCTTTAACTACCTCTCCCACACACTTATCTACTGTCTCAACAGCTTTTATAGCAGCATCCAGATGCCCTGTATGTCCTACCATGTCAGGATTGGCATAATTCAATATTATTACATCATATATTTTTGATTTGATTTTGCTTATAACAGTATCAGTTACTTCGAATGCACTCATTTCAGGTTTAAGGTCATATGTCGCAATTTTTGGGGAAGGAATCAATATTCTATCTTCTCCTTTGAATGGTTTTTCTATGCCGCCATTAAAGAAGAAAGTTACATGGGCATACTTCTCTGTTTCGGCAATTCTTAATTGTTTCAGATTATTTTTTGATATAACCTCTCCAAGAGTATTTTTGATTTCCTGAGGAGGAAAAGCTATGGGTACATTAAACGACCTGTCATATTGGGTCATACATGTAAAATATACTTCAGGTGGATTCGGACCTCTGCCGAATTCCTTAAAATCATCAGAAATAAATGCCCTGGTCAGCTGTCTTGCCCTATCAGGTCTGAAATTAAAAAATATCACTGAATCTTTCGATTTGATTGCGGCTTTCTCGTTATCTTTAAGGTCCACTATTGAAGGAACAACAAATTCATCATCTATATTATTGCTATAGGATGCTTTGACAACTTCGGCAGCCGTTTCAAATTTCTTTCCTTTTCTATACACAAGCATATTATAACTTTTTTCGACTCTATCCCATCTATTATCCCTATCCATACTGTAATATCTTCCGCTGACAGTAGCAATTTGTCCGGTACCCTTCTTCTTTAAATAATCATCCACTTCATCCAGGAAGGGTATTGCACTTCTTGGAGGAACATCCCTGCCGTCAAGAAAAGCGTGTATAAATAAATCTTTTATTCCATGACTGACTGCCAGGTCGATTAAAGCTTTAAGATGTTTGATGTGACTGTGTACCCCGCCATCTGAAACAAGTCCCATAAGATGAAGGCAGCTATTATTTCTTTTCACATTATTGATTGCATCTATTAATACTTTATTGTTGAAGAAATCTCCATCTCTGATTTCTTTATTTATTCTGGTAAATTCTTGATATACGACTCTACCCGCCCCTATATTTAAATGGCCTACCTCTGAATTGCCCATCTGCCCTTCGGGTAATCCCACGGATTCACCTGAAGCACTTAATCGGGTATTTGGATAAATTCTGCAGTAATTATCCATGTTGGGAGTTTTTGCGAGCCTGATTGCATTGCCTTCATTCTGGTCGGATAAGCCCCAGCCATCAAGTATCATCAAACATATTGGTTTTTTTATTACGGCTTTATAAGTCACTATCTATCCTGGTAATTAATTATATCCATAAAATCATCTACTTCCAGGCTTGCACCGCCTACAAGGGCACCGTCTATATCCGACATCTTCATCAGTTCGGAAATATTTGAGGGTTTTACACTTCCGCCATATTGAATTATGGTAGCTTCGGAGATCTTTTTACCATATAATTCACCAATTTTTTTTCTTATAGCAATACACATATCATTGGCATCCCTGGAAGTTGCAGTTTTACCGGTGCCAATGGCCCATATAGGCTCATACGCTATGGTCAAATCAATCATGCTTTCTTCATCTATGCCATCCAGACATTCTTCGATTTGATTCAGAGCAAACTGCTCGGCCTTACCGCTTTCTCTTATTTCCAATGATTCACCAACACACATAATTGGCTTTAAGCCTGAGTTGAAAGCAGCCTTTGCTTTTTTATTGATGTCCGAATTGGTCTCTTTAAAATACCGTCTTCTTTCGCTATGACCGATTATCACATATTCCACACCAAGAGCTTTAAGCATTACTGGTGATACTTCACCTGTGAACGCACCGCTTTCTTCATAATACATATTTTGCGCACCAATTCTGATATCAATGTTGTCACTATCAATTATAGTTTTTACACTCTTTAAAGCTGTTGCGGGTGGACATACCGCTACTTCACAATTATTTTTATTATTATATTTATCCCCGAGGTCCTGTATAAAATTTGCAGCCTGTAAATGAGTCATATTCATTTTCCAGTTTCCTGCTATAAAAGGCCTTCTCATTTTCATAGTTCCTTTCGAGATTTTTTATATTATTTAAAATTACTTGTCTAAAAGAGATGATACTCCCGGTAATTCTTTACCTTCCAGTAGTTCCATAGCGGCCCCGCCGCCGCTGGAGACATGAGTAAATTTTGAGGACAGACCATATTTTTTTAATGCTGCCAGTGTATCTCCTCCTCCTGCTACTGTAACTGCCTGGCTGCCGGCGACAGCATTAGCGATATTTTTGGTTCCCTTTTCAAAATTGGACCATTCAAAAACTCCTACCGGACCGTTCCAGAAGATGGTTTTTGCACCGTAAATTTCTTTTTTAAACAATTCTATGCTTTTATCGCCGATATCCATCCCCATCCAGTCTACCGGTATCGATTGTATCGATACAAGTTTTTTCTCTGCATTACTATCAAATTCTTTTGCAATTACGATGTCTACAGGCAGTATTAAATTTACATTATCTTTTTTAGCCAGGACCAGCATTTCTCTGGCAAAATCAATCTGATTATCCTCGCAAATCGATTTTCCTATTTCATATCCTTTAGCTTTTAAGAAAGTATAAGTCATTCCGCCACCTAAGATCAGGCTGTCCACCTTGCCAAGCAAATTCCTTATAACCTGTATTTTATCCGAAACTTTACTACCGCCGAGAATGGTCAAAAAAGGCCTTTGCGGTGATTCCAGAAGAGATGTCAGGACTTCAATTTCTTTCTTCATTAAAAATCCTGCTACCGCAGGAAGATATTTCGTCACCCCCGCAACAGATGCGTGTGCCCGATGGGCAGCGCCAAAAGCATCATCGACATATATATCAGCCAGTGATGCAAGAGATTTTGAGAATTCGTCGTCATTGGCTTTTTCTCCGGGATCAAACCTCAGATTTTCAAGCATTACAATTTCACCATATTTCATTTCATTATCTATATATTCTTTGATTTCAGGTGAAAAAATACTATCAAATTTCCTGATTTTTTTACCGGTCAGTTCACCTAGTCTTTTTGCTGCAGGATCAAGTTTGAATTTAGTTTCAGCTAATCCTTTTGGCCGCCCCAGGTGTGAAATCAATATTATCCTGGCGTTTTTTTCAATCAGATAATTTATAGTCGGTAATGATAACCTTATTCTGGTATCATCTACTACATTCAGTTTATCATCCAGGGGAACATTATAATCTACCCTTACTAAAACTCTTTTGTTTGCGACATCGATGTCTTCAATTGTTTTTTTATTAAACATTTTTACCACCAGAATTTCACTTTATAAATAACCAAGGCTTAATTGACCCCGGTTATTTATTTTTTATATTTATTTCATAATATAATTTATCAAATCATATAATCTGCTTGAATATCCCCATTCATTATCATACCAGGATAAGACTTTCACCATTTTTTCTTTCGTTAAAGTACTTAATGAATCAAAGACCGTTGAATATGAATCTCCTACAACATCCACTGATACAATCGGATCTTCGCAGTATTTTAATATTCCTTTAAACCCCGGTTCCTGAGAAGCCTTTCTGAAAGCATTGTTTACATCTTCAACAGAGCAATCCTTCTCTACCTCTACTACCAGATCGATCAGAGATCCCACAGCTACCGGTATCCTGACAGCAAGACCATCCAATTTACCGTTTAGTTCCGGAATCACCAGACCTATTGCACTTGCGGCACCTGTAGACGTAGGTATGGCTGATAAAGCAGCTGCTCTTGCCCTCCTGAAGTCCTTGTGAGGAAGATCGAGTATTCGTTGATCATTTGTATAAGCATGTATGGTAGTCATAAAACCATTTTTTATAATAAAATTCTCATGAAGAACCTTACATACCGGAGCCAGCGCATTTGTGGTACATGAGGCATTTGAAATTATATTATGTTTTTCTTTGTCATAGCTTTCCTGATTTACTCCAAGTACAATTGTTATGTCAGCTCCGCCCTTTTTCATAGGTGCAGACACAACTACTTTTTTTGCCCCGGCCTTAAGATGCTTTTCGGCGCCTTCTTTCGTCGTAAATATTCCTGTAGATTCCAGTGCAACATCTACTCCAAGATCCTTCCATGGAAGAAGTTCCGGATCCTTTATGGAAGTGATCTTTATTTTTTCTCCATTGACTTCTATATAATCCTCTCCTGCTTTTATCTCAGCATCCAAAATTCCGTATATGGAATCGTATTTCAGAAGATGAGCAAGAACTTTTGGATCGTAAAGATCGTTTACTGATACTATATCTACATTATTATCTTTGTCATATTTCAGTTTTGCCCTTAAAAACTGTCTGCCTATCCTTCCAAATCCGTTAATTCCTACTTTTATTGCCATTTTGTTCCTCCCCCTCGATAAATAATAATGATAAGTATTTATTCATATAAATTCATAAAAATATAATAATATTTTTAATTTCGATATGAACCGTGTAATTTTAACAAATTTGATAAAATCAATAAAGTGCAATTTACAATAAAATATCTTTTTCCGGAGTAAAAATATATCTTTCCGGATAATATAATCAAGTCTTGGAAATATCTCTATGAAATAATTTTGTTGAGTAACCTTTAAGCTTTAAATATTCAAATATTTTATCGGAAATCACAACCGAACGATGCTTGCCGCCGGTACAGCCTATCCCTATTCCAAGATAACTCTTACCCTCTGCAATATAATTGGGTATTAAAAAATCAAGCATCTTTTCAAATATAGTCAGAAACTCTTTTGTTTCTTCGCGACATAAAACATAGTCAATCACTTTTTTATTCTTCCCATCAAGGTCCTTTAACTCTTCATTATAAAATGGATTGGGTAAAAATCTGACATCCATCACAACATCCACACTTTCGGGTAAACCAAACCTGTATCCGAATGAAGTAATGGATATTTGTAAAAGTTTGCTTTTTTCTACATCGCTCATCATTCTATCTGTTATTGTAATACGAAGTTCCTTTGAATTTAAAAGTGTGGTGTCGATTACTACATCCGCAATTTCTCTGAGTCTTCTCATCTTTTCTATCTCTTTTTCTATTCCCTCTCCAAGATTACCGTCCTCGACCAGCGGATGCTTCCTTCTGGTCAAAGAATATCTTTTTACAATAGCGCTCTTTGAAGCTTCCAAAAACAAGATTTTATAATCTATCTTCATTTCTTTGAGCTTATCGAGTGTCTTGTATATCTCATCAAAAAAATATCCGCTTCTCAAATCTATAGCAAAAGCCATATTGCTTATATTCCTATCCTCCATCGAAAAGTAATCGATGATATTGAGAAGAAGATATGCGGGTAAATTGTCTATACAGTAATAACCTGCATCCTCAAAATGTTTGAGTGCTTCTGTTTTTCCGGCGCCGGATAACCCGGTAATTATCGCTATCTTTATTTTTTTATTATTTTTTTCTTTTACGTCAATCATGTTCCTCTTATTTTTAAAACAGTACGATACTTAATATACATTATTTTAATCTTTTTTATCCCTTTTTTCCCTAAGGAAAATAATTTTAGATATTACTATACTTAAAATACTTATTACGAGTGAACTCCAGACGTATCCCCAGAATCCTTTTATTTCCAATTCCCTGATGATCATATCCACGATCCACAGCATACCTGCATTTATGATTATATTAAAAAGCCCCAGGGTCAAAATATTTATAGGCAAAGATAAAATCTTAACGATAGGTTTTACAAGAAGATTAAACAAACCCAGAAGCAACCCTGCCCAAAAAGCGACCTTTAGTCTTTCCCAGGCAGTATCACCCATTAGATATATGAAGGGAGTCAAAAAATACGAAGCAACTGTAATAGAAAAAGTTAGTATCACCCAGTCAATGATCCATTTTATCATATAAACCACTTATCCTTTACCGGTGAATACTTTTGTATATCTTATTTGCATCCTGGTAATTTAATCCTTTTATTTTCATTAAATCCTTTACTGTTTTATTTTTCAAATCTTCTATCGAGCCTATGCTTTCATAGATATACTTCTTCTTTTTTTCTCCGATGCCTTTTATTCCATCCAGTATGGAGCCGGTCATATCCTTATCCCTCAGCCTTCTGTGAAAGTTTACGGCAAACCGGTGCGCTTCATCCCTTGCTTTAATAAGAATCCTTGCATATCTATCGTGCAAATCAAGTTTTAATCCATCCGTATATTTATCACAAAATACTACTTCCTCTTTTTTTGCAATACTGATGATATCGATGCTATCCATATTTTTTTCGGATAATAGTCTCTTTATAGTATTGTACTGTGCCTTTCCCCCATCGATTATTATTAAATCGGGTTTTATATAGAAGTTTTCTCTTCTTTTTATTTCCCCGTTCTCAAGATATTTAAGTCTCCTTGCAACTACTTCGTTTATCATTCTGCAATCATCCTGGCCCTTAACATCTTTTATCTTAAAATGCCTGTAATCATCAGTCAACATTATACCGTCCAGGGAAACAGACATTGATCCGACAGGAAAAGAATTTTTTAGATTTGAAATATCAAAACATTCTATTCTCCCCGGAATATTGACCAATCCAAAAACTTCTTTCAATTTTATGGCATCCTTATAAACATTACTGAGTCCCGTGTCCTTTTCAAACTTTTTTTTCTCAAGATATAATTTTGAATTTCTGATCGCCATCTCCATTATTTTTT
>CAZODG010000047.1:0-9635 GCA_964578525.1 uncultured Actinomycetota bacterium | reverse complement strand
TGTATTTTGCTGATTTTGGCTGAGGTGGACAACTTTTACCCTTTCTATTTCTTCGAACTCGGTTAATGTATTGACGATGGAGAAGATAGCAAGAATCTCTGTGGTAGAACTGTGAGGAATTTCTTCGAAGTTTGTTATGATTTCTTTACTGAAATCTACAGTAGCGGTGCTGTCGGATATTTTTACAGAATTGACCCTGACATCCGAAGGAATCACCGGGTAAAGATCATCGGTATCCGGGCCTTTTATCAATTCCTCAAGTACACTTTTATAAAGGTCGCCGCTGACTGAGATTTTCCTGATTTCTTTCACAAGATAGAAATCAGTTTCACCAGATGCTGTAAAGTAAAGAGTCGCACTGCGGGTACAAGAGGATAGCGTCACGATAAGGAATAAGACCGATATCGATATTATACTTACGATGAAAAATCTGGTTAATTTATTTTTTTTCATTTTTGTTACTGAAATTTTTATATTAGTAAAAATCTCCTTAATTCTATAGAGGAGCAGATAAAAAGACAATACAAAAATTAGACCGGTATAAAACATTACAAAATTAATCCTGCAGATGGTATTATTATATGTATACTTGCAATTGAAAAATATCAACTATAAATCATAAAATAACTTTCAGTAACAATTATTTTACAATTTAAGCGGGTGGGAATATGACCGGTGACAGAGCCTTACTTATAATAAATATGCTGAATGATTTTGTATTGGATGGGGCACCGCTAAAGGTTCCAAAAATTGAAAGGATTATCGAACCTATAAAGAGAGAAATTAAGAAAGCTAAGAGTGAAGGTTATCCGGTAATATACTTATGCGATAGCCATGAAAAAGATGATAAAGAATTTAAAATGTCTCCTCCCCATGCAATAAGAAATACCGAGGGATCAAAAATAATCGAAGAACTAAAACCTCAGGGTAATGATATCATTGTTAGAAAAAATACCTTCTCCGGTTTTTATAATACTGATCTGGATAAGATATTACAGAAGTTATTGGTAAAGAAATTAATACTTACCGGCGATGTTACCAATATTAGTATTTTTTACACTTCGGTCGATGCGGTAATCAGGGGTTTTGACGTCGATGTGATTAAAAATGCAGTAATCGGCTTAAACAAAAGTGATCATAAATTCGCACTGGATCAGATGCAGAGAATATTAAAGGTAAATATAGTCCAGAGATAAGTGACTTAAGTTAAAAATTATCTTATTCTAAATTTTTAAACAATTCGGAAGGAAGTAAGGGGATAGAGGCTATGGGTGTAAAATTCTTTTTAATAAGACACGGGCAAACATTGTGGAACGAGGAAGGAAGATATCAGGGAAACCATGATATTGGTTTGACAGGGCTGGGTATCCGGCAGGCAAAGTCTGCGGCAAAGTATCTTTCAAAAGTAAAGCTTTCCAATATTTACAGCAGTCCTTTAAAAAGAGCCGCAGATACGGCAAACATCATAGGGAAAAGCAAGGATTTAAGGGTAATAGTGAGGGAAGGTTTAAAGGAAATTTATTTTGGCAAATGGGAAGGAATGAAATTCAACGATATAAATACCGAATTTCATGATGACTATCAGAAATGGCTCAAGGACCCATATAACAGCTGCCCTACGGGAGGAGAAAGTTTTAAAAAGGTGCAGAAGAGGGCTGTAGCCGAAATCGATAATATGATAAAAGAGAATGAAGATAAAAGCAGCGTTGCAGTAATAACTCACGGAGGTATTATACTTTCATTGCTGGTAAACTGGCTTCAAATACCCATACCCAGATGGAGATCCATAATTCAGAGACAGGGAGCAATAAATATTGTTGTGATCGATAAAGGATTTCCATATATTTCAGCAATAAATTATACGGGCCATTTTAGTCCCATATATGATGACAGGGAAGATAAAGTCATTGAAGTTTATAGCGGCCTTAAAGACAAAAATTAAATTACCTGAAGTAAAGAAATCTACTAAATTTAAAACTGAAATTTTACTATGAGCCAGAGAAAGCAATTTTTGAATTTATGCCAAATTCATAGATAAATAATCTAAAAATAAATTAAAGAGGTGTATAAGAAATGGAAAACAACACTGATTCTTTACAAACCGCTACAGTTAATATTTTTAAAAATGTCCTGGATAACTGGCTCAATATAATAATAATTGTTATCGCTCTGCTGGTAGTAATATTTATAGTTAAAATTATTACCAGTCGAATGAAAAGATTGGTTGAAAGAAAAATCAGTGATGATAAAATCCTGATAAAAAAACGTACTTTTACTCTTACCGGTGTCATATCTAATTTAATAATAATAATCTCAACAGTAGTTGGATTATTGATAATTGCTGATCAGATTGGGATACCTGTCACTCCCTTACTTGCCGGTGCCGGAGTTATCGGCGTCATAATCGGTTTAGGCGCCCAGAGTCTCATAAAGGACTTAATAAATGGGATATTTATTCTGCTTGAGCAATGGTATCAGATGGATGATGTTATAACAGTGGGAGATACAACAGGAGTGGTTGAGAGGTTTAGCTTAAAGACTACGGTGGTAAGAGATCTGGAAGGAACGCTGCACTTTATTCCTAATGGTGAGATTAAAAAATTGGGTAACCGGACACATACATGGTCAAGAGCTCTGATAAATGTCAGTGTTCATTATAGTGAAAATACGGATAGAGTAGTAGAAGTTCTGGAAGAAATATTTGATGAGTTGATGGAAGATAAAAAGTATAAAGATTCTATATTGGAGAGGCCAACTATCCTGGGCGATGGCGGTGTGAGTGAACTTGGAGACTCAGCGGTTATATTTACCGTTACCTGCAAGGTTAAACCCGCCGAACAGTGGATTATTGGAAGACAACTGAAAAAGAGAATAAAAGATAAATTCGACATGCTGGGAATTGAGATTCCTTATCCATGTACAAATATATATCTGAGAAACAAAGATTGAGGTAAATTCGTATTTGTTAAAAATTTCAACTGGAACAGCGAGATTTCATTATAATTAATTATTGATTATTGGTTTCAAATGTTATAATATGCCTAATGGTAATAAGGGTAAAAAATTAAAAAATATCTTTTTTGTCTTATTATCTTTCTGTTCTGCTTTACCGGCAGAACCTAATTTTTAAAATTAGTCCATAGGAGGATCAGAGATTGAGAAATTATGAGTTAGTGGTCATATTCGATCCATCACTTGAAGAAGAAGCTGTTGATACAGAATTATCTAAAATCACCTCAATAATCGAAAAAGAAAAAGGTAAGATTTCCGATGTCGATAAATGGGGAATCCGGAAGCTATCATATCCTATCAAAAAACAGGAAAGTGGTAACTATATCATAATCTATTTCAGCAGCAAAAACGCTGCTATTTCCGAACTGGATAGAGTAAATAAAATCAATGATAAGATACTGCGTCACCTGATCGTAAAAAGCGAGCAGTCTTAAATGATTATAAATTAATCAAAAGAAGGTGGATTATCATGGCTTTTGGTGTTAATAATATAACAATTCTTGGAAATTTAACGAGGGACCCCGAGCTTAGATTTACTCCGAATGGTACTGCAGTAGTAAGTTTTGGGTTGGCCGTTAACCGGAATATTCAAAACAAGACTTCCGGTGAGTGGGAAACCCAGGTTGACTTCTTTAACGTTACTGCCTGGTATAAACTGGCTGAGAACTGTGCCGAAAGTTTGAACAAAGGGGATAGGGTACTGGTTTCAGGAAGGCTCTCACAGGATAGCTGGGAGAGCAAGGAGGGTCAGAAAAGATCTACGGTGAAAATAATTGCAAATGTTGTGGCGCCTAGTCTGGAATTTGCCTCCTGTAAAGTCGAGAAGAATCCAAAGGCTGAAGGGGGAGTGTCAGGCGGGAAAGTATCCGGTGGAGACGTATCCGGCAAAGGTATATCCAGCGGAGGCAGTATAGAAGAAGCCGACTTTAGTGATGAGGATATACCATTTTAAATATGTTTTAATTTAAATAAAAGGAGAAACTTTAATTGGCTAGAAAAAATAAAAATGACAGGGATGAAAGAAATATCAGAAGTGCGAGCGGTTCTATGCTTAATTTAAGGCAGAGAAAGAGATTCTGTTATTTCTGCAAGGAAAACATTGAAAATATCGATTATAAGAATATAAGCTTGCTTGAAAAATTTATTTCGGATAAGGGCAAGATAAGACCAAAAAGATCTACCGGAAATTGCGTACAGCACCAGAGAAAAATAGCCATGGCTATAAAAAGGGCAAGGGTTATTGCTCTTATGCCTTTTTTCAAAAGATAATCCGGCCTTCTGGTATGATTTGCCCGGATAGTTATTTTTATTATTTTTTTCCAGGGAGATTATATCTGGTTTTATGAATCCTGAAATATAGGGACTTGTTGATTTTGTAGAGCAATTATTGAGATAAAAAGAGATAGCAGTTTTAGGCAGAAGATAGGAGGAAAATTTGAAAGTCATACTTACTAAATATTATGAAAAATTGGGAGACGTAGGTGATATCGTAGAAGTAAAATCAGGCTATGCAAATAATTATTTAATACCCAGTAATGTGGCATTGCCTGCGACAAGGGGAAATATAAATCAAATGGAGCTGGTAAAGAAAGCTGCGATAAAAGTCGAAGCCAGAAATATAAAAGAAGCGGAAGAACTTGCCGCAAAGCTGGGGGAACTCGAGGTAACTTTTATTGTAAAGACCGGCGAAGAGGGAAAACTTTATGGATCCATAACGAATAAAGATATCGCCGAAAAGATCTTTGAAGATAGAAAGATCGAAATAGACAGGAAAAAAGTAGATATGCAGGAGCATATAAAAGAATTGGGAGAATATGATATAGAGTTAAAATTATATAAAGAAGTCAAAAGTTACGTAAAAGTAAAAGTGGAACCGGATGAAGAATCAAAAGAATTAATAGAAGCGCATAAGGCGGAAAAAGAGAAATCCGAAGGCCCGGCAGAAGAAGAAAAACAGGTCGTGGAAGAAGGAAAAGAAAAAGAGAAAGTCAAAGATAAAGTTAAAAGTAAAGAAGACAAACAGGATGCCGGAGGCAAAGAAAGTCCGGATAAAGCAGAGATAGAGGAAGAAGAAAAGGCAAAGGCCAAATCCGAATCAAAAGACAAAAAAAAGTAATTTATGCAAGAGCGAATGAAAAAAGAAGGAAAGCTTTACCCTCTTGATACCAGTAAGCTGGAGAGAATACCTCCTTACAATATTGAAGCCGAAGAATCCCTTCTTGGTTCTATGTTGATTTCAAGAGATGCCATAGTCTCTGTAATAGAAATCGTAGCTTCAGAAGATTTTTATAGAAAATCCAACCAGGAAGTCTTTAATACAATAATAGAATTGTATATAAAAGGAGAACCCGCCGATCCTATAACAGTGGCAGATCAATTAAATAAAAAAGGTCTGCTTGATGAGGTAGGGGGTAAAACTTTTATCCATTCTCTTATAAGCAATATTCCTCTGGCTGCCAATGCTCAGTATTATGCCCAGATAGTAAGAAGTCATTCTATCTTAAGAAAATTGATTTATGCTGCTACCGAAATAGCAACGATGGGTTATGAAATTCCGGAAGACCTGTATTCAACCGTAGACAGGTCGCAGCAGCTTATATTTTCAATATATCAGGACCTTAACAGGACTGGTACCAGAGATAAGATTTCAACAATGAAGGATATTGTTTCGGAGGTTTATGAACAGGTAGAAGTTTTACATGAAGCCAGTTCAAGCATATCAGGCGTGCCCTCAGGGTATATAGATTTTGACCGGTTGACCTCTGGTTTCCAGAATTCTGATCTGATCGTCGTAGCATCAAGACCCGGAATGGGCAAGACATCTTTTGTGCTGGGAGTGGCCAGACATATAGCGATGAGAGAGAAACTTCCCATAGCTATTTTTTCACTGGAAATGTCAAAACAGCAGCTGGCATTAAGATTGATGAGTGCGGAGTCAAAAATAGACCTGCAGAGAGTCAGAGACGGAAAAATAAAGGATGAAGAATGGACCCAGCTTGCGAGAGCTGTCGAGAAACTGGCAGATTGCAAGATATTTATTGACGATACTGCATTTTTAACTGTAATGGATCTCCGGTCCAGGGCTCGAATGATGGTAAGCACCAATAATGTAAAATTAATAATTGTCGATTATCTGCAGCTTATGCAGTCAACTACAAATTACAGGGGGAATAAAGTACTTGAGATAACCGAAATATCTCAGAACCTCAAAGGTATTGCTAAAGAGTTGAATATTCCTGTAATAGCGGTATCACAGCTTTCAAGGGAAGTAGAAAAGAGGGATAATAAAAGACCCTTGCTGGCCGACTTGAGAGAATCGGGTTCTATCGAACAGGATGCGGATATTGTCACATTTATATACAGAGATGAATACTACGAGAAAGAAGAAGGGAATATAGGAAAAGCCGAGATCATGATTGCCAAGCACAGAAACGGTCCCACAGGTAAATTGAATCTGCAATTCAATAAGAAATTTGCGCTATTTTCAAATTTAAGCGAATCTTATCAAACAGAAGACAGGGGTGAATGAAATGCCCGGTATAGCAATTATTGGTTCCCAATGGGGCGATGAAGGAAAAGGAAGAATTGTCGATATGCTTTCAAGTAGTGTGAATATGGTAGTAAGGTTTCAGGGTGGAAACAATGCCGGTCATACTGTAGTTAAAGGGAACGATGAATTCAAACTCCATCTGATTCCATCAGGAATTTTATATCCGGATGTCATATGTGTTATAGGTAACGGGGTAGTATTGAATCCCGAAGTGCTGATAGAAGAACTTGACAGCCTGGAAGCAAAAGGGATAAATACTGATAATTTAAGGATAAGCTGCAACGCACATCTGGTCATGCCCTATCATATAATACTGGATAAAGCCGCTGAACACAGACTGGGTAAATCAAAAATCGGCACGACACATAAAGGTATAGGTCCCGTATATGCGGATAAAGCATTAAGATCGAGTATCAGGACACAGGATCTTCAGGATCTGAAGATATTCAGAACTAAGCTTGAAGAATCTTTGAAATTAAATAATGCCATAATAGAAAAAATCTACGGACTAAAGCCTCTTGATCCTGACGAAATTTTTGCCGAATATGTCAAATATGGAAAACGAATCGAAAAATATATCGTCGACACTACATTTCTTATAAGTGAAGCTCTGGATAGGAATAAAAGAGTATTGTTTGAAGGTGCGCAGGGCACCATGCTGGATATCGATCACGGAACTTACCCCTACGTAACATCTTCTTCCACTGTTGCTGGTGGTATCTGTGTTGGAGCTGGAGTTGGTCCTGCAAGGTTAGACGAAATAATAGGCGTGGTCAAGGCATATACAACAAGAGTTGGTTCGGGTCCTTTTCCTACTGAAGAGAATAGTAAAATAGGTGATTATATGCGGGAGAAAGGTCATGAGTACGGAACCACCACAGGAAGGCCAAGGAGATGCGGATGGCTGGATGCGGTCATATTGAAATATTCGGTTATGGTAAATACAATCGATAATGTTGCTTTGACCAAGCTCGATGTGCTTACGGGCCTTGAAAAAATAAAGATTTGCACCGGTTATAAATATGAAGGAAAGATTTATAATAATATGCCCGGCCATCAGACGATTATGCATAAATGCCAGCCAATATACGAAGAATTCGAATGCTGGAGTGAGGATATAAGCAAGGTAAAGAATTTTGAGGATCTGCCTAAATCTGCTCAGGATTATATAAAGAATATCGAGAGAATTATTAAGGTGCCGGTATCTATGATAAGTGTGGGTGCCGAAAGGAGTAAAATCATCCTGAGAGACGAGAACCTTAAAGGTAGATTATTCGATCAGACCGGAAGGTCGACTCTTATAATTTAATAAATATGACAGAAGGAAAAAATTGAAAGTACTGGTCATAGGCGGCGGAGGCCGCGAGCATTGTCTGGTCTGGAAAATTTCGAAAAGTTCTCTGGTAGAAAAAATATATGCGGTTCCGGGTAACGGCGGTATCGGTAAGATTGCCGAGTGTGTAGATATAAAGACAACAAAAAATGATTTTGATGAACTTCTGAAGTTTGCAGAAGATAAGAAAATAGATTTGACAGTAGTCGGACCGGAAGGTCCGCTCGTTGAAGGAATAGTCGATTGTTTTCAAAAGAAGGATTTAAGAATATTCGGTCCTACTAAACAGGCAGCTGCAATGGAAGGCAGCAAGGTATTTGCCAGGGAACTGCTTAGCAAGTACTGTATTCCTATTCCGGAAGGAGTTATTTTTACAAGGGAAAATTACGGTGAAGCACTTGATTATATTGGAAAAAGAACGGAGTTCCCGGTAGTCATAAAAGCTGACGGTCTTGCGGCAGGAAAAGGCGTGGTCATAGCGGTTGATAAGGGCCAGGCAATAGAAGCAATAAAAGAGTGTTTCGTATCGAATAAATTCGGGAACTCAGGGGACCGGATAATAGTCGAAGAATACTTAACCGGTTACGAAGTTTCCATATTAAGCTTATGCGATGGGAAAAAAATCATTCCCATGGATATGGCACAGGATTACAAAAGGATATTCGATAATGATGAAGGGAAAAATACCGGCGGCATGGGCAGCTACAGCCCGGTACCGATGTTAAAAGAAGAGATCTATAACCGTATATTAGATGAGATTATTTTTCCCACCGGTGCCGCTCTTGCAAATGAAAATATCATATACAGGGGAATCCTTTATGCGGGAGTGCTGATCTGCAAGGATAAACCCTATCTTCTTGAATATAACTGCAGGTTTGGTGATCCCGAAACCCAGGTGATACTACCAAGACTATCAGAGGACCTGGTACCGATTCTAATGGAATGCTCCGAGGGAAATTCAAGCAGGGAGAAACTTGATTGGGAAAAGAATAAATGTGTGTGTGTAGTCGCGGCATCAGAAGGATATCCCGAAAGTTCCTCAAGCGGAGACATAATCACAGGACTGGATCATTTTACAGGCAGTGATGATGTAATTGTTTTCCATGCAGGCACTAAAATGCAGGATGGAAATATAGTAACGAGTGGAGGAAGAGTCCTGGGGGTTGTTTCCAGGGCCGGCACTTTTAAGGAAGTAAGGGAAAAGATATATTCGGCAATGAGCAGAATAAAGTTCAGAGGGATGCAATACAGAAAAGATATTGCCTTAAAAGCTGAAAGGAGTGAGTAATGGCAGTGGGCGTCAAAAAAGTTGCAATTGTAATGGGCAGTGTTTCCGATGAGGTTGTAATGAAAAAGGCTTCCGATGTTTTAAAGGAATTTGGAGTGGAATATGAGTTAAATGTACTTTCGGCACATAGAATGCCAAACAAAACCAGAGAATTCGCAAAAAGCATAGAGGACAAAGGCATAGAAGTAATAATTGCCGGGGCGGGAAAGTCCGCACATCTCCCGGGTGTAATTGCTTCATATACTACTGTTCCTGTTATAGGCGTACCGATAAAAACATCTGAGCTGGGCGGAATGGATTCTCTGATTTCTATAGTGCAAATGCCATCGGGAGTTCCTGTTGCCTGCGTATCCATAGATGGTGCAAAAAATGCGGCATATCTTGCTATTCAAATACTTGCACTGAAGTATGATGACCTTGCATCGAAGCTTAAGGAACATAAAAACAATATG
>CAZODG010000046.1:0-9871 GCA_964578525.1 uncultured Actinomycetota bacterium | reverse complement strand
TTATTATCTTTATAATAATAGTCGGTGTAAGTTTTTATTATATATTTTCACAACCAATAAATCTGGGTCTCGACCTTAGGGGCGGAACCCAGATAATTTTAATGCCCATCAAAAAAGGCGCGGAAGAAGTGACTTCCGGAGATCTGGATAAAATCATAGAGATTATTGGGGATAGAATAGATAAACTGGGCGTTTCTGAACCTCTTATTACTAAAGATTCAACCAACAACATTATAGTTCAACTTCCAGGCGTAAAAGATCCTGCAAGAGCGGAAGAATTAATAGGAAAGACGGCACAGCTTGAATTCAGACTGGTCACAGGAACCTTTATTTCCATTAAAGATCAAACCTGGGATCTTGTAAAATTTGATCCGGAAGCAGGAGAACTGATAATCGATCCCGACGCCGATGAAATTCTACTGATCGATGATATCAATGCTTTTATTAATGGGAATACTTATGCAATAATCGGTGAATTATTGGATGACCCTGAAAGCGGAGAAAAACTGCTGGTTGAATATGTTGAAGAAGACAGCCGTGACGAGGATACAGATACAGAAAGTGACACGGGCATTATTGATACGGAAAAAATTATAGGAAAGATAGTCTATGATTCCGAAACCCTGGAGCTGCTTCTGACTGATTATAATGACAGCAGTGAAACCGGAGAAATACTTGTCTATTCCAAAAGCGGAGCTGCAACGCTGGTAGAACCTACTCTCCTTACTGGAGATGTACTGGCAAATGCAGCAGCAGGGTACGATACTTATGGAGAAATAAGAGTTGCCTTAAGTTTTAAAGGTGAAGGGGTAGAGATATTCAAACAGATTACTACAGAAAATATCGGAAGAAATCTTGCCATAGTATTGGACGAAGAAATAAAATCCGCACCATATATAAAAGTCGCAATAACTGACGGCAATGCAGAAATTACAGGTATAGACGACCTGGAGGAAGCTAAAAACATCGAGATCGTCCTGCAGTTTGGAGCATTCCCAGTAGATTTGAAAATAGAGGAAAGCAGCACAGTTGGCCCTACTCTGGGAATGGATTCTCTGAACAGGGGTTTGTATGCGGGCATAATCGGTTTTGTTTTAATTATTGTCTTTATGTTTTTTGTTTATAGGGGTCTTGGATTATATTCAACTCTGGGTCTTTTAATCTATGTTATATTATTCTGGGGTGTAATCTCGGCAATAGGTGCGTCGCTTACACTGCCAGGCATTGCAGGATTAATACTCACCATAGGTATGGCAGTGGATGCCAATGTCATAATTTTTGCCAGGATAAGAGAAGAAGCGGCTAAAAATAAATCCACAAGAGTAGCAATCGGATATGGCTTTAAAAATGCACTGAGAACTATTGTTGATTCCAATGTAACTACTTTAATCACAGCACTGGCATTATACAGGTTTGGTACGGGCCCGATAAGAGGTTTTGCAGTTACATTGAGCCTCGGAGTGGTTATAAGCATGGTAATAAGTCTATTATTTACAAGATCTTTGATGTTTCTTATGTCAGGATTTCCAAGATTCGCGACACCGGGATTTTTAGGAATTAAAAGAGAAAGCAATAGATAGTGTTTAAGTTTAAAAATTTTTATTTTGATTTCATAGGTAAAAGGAAAATATGGTCTATTATTTCCCTGGTTGTAATACTTGCAGGTGTTGCAGGTTTCCTGATAAGAGGGGCAAGCTTCAATCTGGGTATAGATTTTCTCGGCGGATCGCTTATCGAAGTTGAATTTTCAAGAGATACAAATACTTCCGAGATCCGAAGTGTGATCAGTGAATCCGGACTCGAAAATGCAATAATACAGCAAAGCGGATTCCAACCGGGAGAATCAAACAGATTTATTATCAGGACCACACCCATAGATTCAGAAACTAAAGAAGAGATGATTGATTTGCTGGATGAAGAAATAGGTCTGACAGGATCACCGCTTCAGGATAGGACAGTGGATCCCGGATTCAGTAAACAAATAACCAGATATGCTTTAATTGCTATTGCTGTTAGTTTTATTGGAATTTTGATCTATGTATGGATAAGATTCGAATTAAGATTAGGGGCTGCGGCGATCGTAGCTCTGATTCATGATGTACTGGTGACAGTCGGAATATATGCCATCTTAAACCGTGAGATAAATACTTCAACAATAGCTGCCATACTTACCATTATCGGGTATTCAATAAACGATACTATTGTCGTATTCGATAGAATAAGGGAAAATACTCCTCAAAGCGGCAAATATGGTTACAGTAAAATCGTAAACGATTCTATAAATATCACTTTATCCAGATCTTTAAATACTGCCCTTACCACATTGATTCCTATCCTTTTACTTCTTATTCTGGGAACCAGCGCATTAAGAGATTTTGCACTGGCACTTGCGATAGGAATAATAGCGGGGACATATTCTTCCATATGTATTGCAAGTCCTATTCTTGTGGTATGGAACAATAGATTTCCAAGATATAAGAAATAACAATGACAAATTTTCCTGCCAGATGGCAATGCAGAAAGACCGGAAAAGCAAATAAAAAAATATCAAATAAACTTAACTGCAGCCAGTTCCTCTTAGATATTCTTGCCGGAAGAAATATATCAAACGAATCAGAAATAATGTCTTTTTTGAATCCGACTCTTAAAAGTCTTCATGACTGCATGATGCTCCCGGGAATCGAAAAGGGTATCAAAAGAATAAAGGAAGCAATCGGAAAGAATGAGAATATTTTAATTTTTGGGGATTATGACGCAGATGGGATAATAAGTTCATCGATCTTATATAAATTTCTGAAGGAACTGGGGCTGAACACTGAAGTTTATATCCCCGATAGGTTCAATGAAGGCTATGATTTAAATCTTGATTTCTTTAAGAAAATATTTTCTCAGGGAAAGTATGATCTGCTGATATGTGTGGACTGCGGCACAAATAGTCTGGAAGTTCAGAAATTTATCCGCGGGAAAAAAGAATTGGATGTAATAGTTTGCGATCATCACATCCAGTCTGTTGATCTGGATATAAAACAGGAGAATTACATTATAATAAATCCCAGGATCAAAGGTTCAAATTATCCTTTCAAACATTTAAGCGGTGCAGGTGTTACATTTAAATTTATTATAGGTATCCTGAGAGAGCTGGAAGACACCAGGAAGAAAAAATTCAGCAGAGACTATCTGACAACTATGCTGGATCTGGTTGCAATATCGACTATTGCGGATCTTATGCCGCTTGTTGATGAAAACAGGATAATAGCCAAGAAAGGTCTGGAAGTACTTAAGAGAACAATAAATCCGGGACTCAAAAAGATGATCAATGCTGTTATAAGGGATAAAGAATGCATAGATGAATATGATATAGGATATATTATAGCTCCGAGACTTAATGCAGCCGGCAGAATTAAAAATGCCAGAAGCAGTTTCGATTTATTAACCGCCGAAGGCGATGTTCTGGATGAATTACTGAATGATTTAAACTCATTTAATGAGGAAAGGCAGAATATCCAAAAAAATATATTTGATGAAATACTCCGGAATAATGATTTCGATGAGATTATAAAGGAAAAGAGAATATTTATAGAAAAATCAAAAGAATGGAACGAAGGGGTGCTCGGGATAGTAGCTTCGGATATCGTAAAAAAATTCAATATTCCCGCCATCCTGTTTAAGGAATCGGAAGGCAAACTCAAAGGTTCCGGAAGAAGTACGGATAAATTCGATTTATACGGAAACCTGGTTCCCTGCAGCAGCCTATTTGAAAATTTCGGTGGTCACAGGGCGGCATGCGGTATTAGTATGGATATTTTAAGCTTCGAGACTTTTTATAATAATATGGTAGAAACTGCATTGAAAAAAATTAATAGCTGCGATGTTGAAAAGAAGTTTTTCTATGACCTTGAACTGGATTTTAAAGATATAAATAAAAAATTCCTAAAAGAAATCGATTTGCTTAAACCCTATGGAATAAGCAATCCTAAACCCGCTTTCGTGACCGGGGGTTGCGAGATAGTGAGCTTTTGCTATTTAACGGAAGGAAAACATGTAAGGTTAAAACTCAAGCATGCCGAAACAGTTATAGATGCTATAATGTTCAGAATAGACAAAAATATCAAAGAGAAGATAAGAACAGGGGAAAAGATCAATATTTTATATAAAATCGAAGAGAATATATGGGATTATCGTAAAACAATACAGCTGGTTATACAGGACTTATTTTAGAGAAGCTGAAAATGTTCTATAATGATATTGATTTTTTATTAAAGAGTAAAGAAAGATGAACCTGGAACTGAACAAAAAAACAAAAAAAATAAACACGGACCTTATATACAATAAGCTAATAAAAAAAATAAAATCTTATAATCCGAATGTAGACGAGCAGCTGGTCCAAAAAGCTTATCAGACTTCGAAAAAACACCATCAAAATCAATACAGAAAATCAGGAGGACCGTTTATTGTCCACCCTCTGGAAGTGGCAGGAATTCTGGCAAGCCTTGAACTGGATCAGGTATCTATAATATCGGCTATTTTACATGATGTAATAGAGGATACGGACTATAGTCTGGAAGCAGCTAAAAAAGATTTCGGACCAAAAATTGCTAATATTATAGACGGTGTAACGAAATTAGATAAAATAGTTTTTACCAGTAAAGAGGAGCAGCAGGTAAACAACATAAGGAAAATGATAATCGCAATGTCGGAAGATGTGAGGATAATACTGGTAAAACTTGGCGACAGGCTCCATAATATGCGGACCTTATTTCCGCTGGATGAAGAAAAAAGACGTATTATTTCTAGTGAAACTCTCGAGGTTTATGCGCCTATTGCCCATAGACTGGGGATTTATCAGATAAAATCGGAACTGGAAGATTTAAGTTTCAAATATCTTTACCCAAAAGAGTACGAGAAAATAAAAAATATGATTGACGAGAAACTTGAAGAAAGGAAATCGTTAATTGATGAAGCAGTAAAAATAATCAGCAAGAAATTAAAAGAAGTAAAAATTTCCGCTGATATCGGCGGAAGGATCAAAACTTATTATAGTGTTTATAATAAAATCATCAAACAAAACAGAAAATTTGAAGATATCTATGACATAATTGCAATAAGGATAATAGTAAGCGATATAAAAAACTGTTATGCGGTCCTCGGGATAATACATTCTTTATGGAAGCCCGTGCCGGGAAGGTTCAGGGATTTCATAGCCAATCCCAAATTCAATATGTATCAGTCTCTCCATACCACGGTTATCGGAGTAAAAGGAAAACCGGTTGAAATACAGATAAGAACATACGAGATGCATAAATTTGCAGAGTATGGTATTGCGGCACATTATAAATATAAAGAAGGCGGCTTTAAAAAACTCAGTGAATTCGATAAAAGAGTGGCATGGATAAGGCAGATACTCGACTGGCAGAAAGAACTAAAGGACCCGCAGGAATATATGGAATCATTAAAGCTGGACCTGTTCGAGGAAGAGGTCTTCGTATTTACCCCGAAAGGAAAAGTTTTAAATCTGCCGAGAGGAGCCACTACTATTGATTTTGCCTATCAAATACATACCGATGTAGGGCATAACATAATAGGTTCAAAAATAAACGGCATTATGGCTCCCATAGAAACTGCTCTGGAAAATGGCGATATAGTAGAAATAATAGTATCTAAAACCAATAAAGGTCCAAGCAGAGATTGGCTTAATGTAGTTAAGACTTCAAGTGCGCGCAACAAGATCAAGCAATGGTTCAGCAAAGAGCAGAGACAGGAAACATATAATATCGGAAGGGACATAATGTTAAAAGTCTTGAGGAAAAACGGCCTTTCTTTTAAAAGTGTGCCTGCGGAAATATTTGATGAAGTGACAAAAGATATGAATTTAGGAAAAGTAGAGACTCTTTTCAGGAATATTGGGTCCCACAAGATATCTGCCCACCAGGTCTATACAAAAATAATAAAGAAATTGAGCCTGCAAGAACCTGAAAAAGAGCTGACCATTGAAGATATACACAGAAAAGAAGTCGTAAAAAAAGAAAGCAGCGGTATTAAGGTAAAAGGCATGGAAGATGTACTGGTAACTATTGCAAGGTGCTGTAATCCGGTTCCTGGAGATAATATAATAGGTTATATCACAAGAGGTAAAGGGATTTCCATTCACAGGATCGATTGCACCAACGTAAAGGCATCGATGAGTTCCGAAAAACAAAGATTTATAGATGTTTACTGGGACAAAAAAGCTCCCTATAAATTTAATACTGAAATACAAATAGATGCTCTTGACAGGACAAAACTGTTAAGGGATATTACAAATACAATAAGTGAATATGATCTGAATATAGTATGGGCAAATTCTTTGAGAACGGATAAAAGCGGTCACATCAAATTCAGGTTCCTGATAGAGATCAGCAATAAATATATTCTGAAAGATGTCATTAACAATATAAAACAAATAGACTCGGTTTATGATGCTTACAGAATATTACCCAGAAAGTAAACCATATTGGATATAAAAAGATTGGAATTAGGATTCTTTAAAGTCAATTGTTATATATTATCTCTGGAAAGTGTGAATATAATAATAGACCCGGGTGCCGATTTTGATATCATTAAAAGCAGTATTGAAGAGAACCATACAAAACCAGACTTCATATTAAATACACACGGGCACTACGATCATATAGGTGCCGTCCAGGATATAATCTCAAGTTATAAAATCCCTTTTTATATTCACGAACTTGAGGAACCGATCATCACTGATCCGGATAAGAATATTTCTTCATTTTTCGGAAAAAATGAATTATCATTAAAAACTTATGATTTAATAAAAAACGGAGATTATAAATTTTTTAACGATCTCGGCATTGATATTATAAATGTTCCGGGGCATACTCCAGGCAGTATAATGATTAAAACAGGAAGTTTTCTTTTCACCGGTGATCTGCTTTTTAAAGGCACTATCGGACGTACCGATTTACCGGGAGGGGATCCGGAGGAAATAAAAAGATCACTTGCCAGGATAAAGAAAATGGATGAGAGATCAATTATATATCCGGGTCATGGCGAGGTCACCAATCTTGAATATGAATTGAAATCAAATTATTATTTAGGTAATCATTTTTTAAAGGAAGACAGTCAGAAAGAAAAAGGTGATTTATTTTGGATCTAATTTCTCCCAGGGGTACAATAGATATTTATGGTGAAGATATAGATTATAGAAATTATATTTTAAATACCGCACGGGAAATTTTCAAAATATTCAGTTATGCGGAGATAATAACTCCTGCATTTGAATATACCCAAGTTTTCAGCAGAAGTATAGGGGAAGACACCGATATAGTGCAAAAGCAAATGTACACCTTTGCCGATAAGAAAGGAAGGTCGCTGACCCTCCGGCCGGAAGGCACAGCCTCAATCGTAAGGGCGGTTTTGGAAAATAAAATGTATTCCGAAAAATTGCCGCTCAAGCTTTTCTATATAGGAAATATGTTCAGATACGAAAAGCCTCAAAAAGGAAGAATGAGGGAGTTCTGGCAGCTTGGAATAGAATCAATAGGCTCCGATAATCCGATCATAGATGCCGAGGCCATCTGGATCCTGAATTTATTTTTTGAAAGACTTGGATTTAAAAAGTTGATACTTAAAATAAATAACATCGGCTGCAGCAAATGCCGTAAAAAATTTCTGGAAGAATTCAAAAAATATTTAAAACCCAAAATCGATAATTTATGCAGTGATTGCCGCAAAAGGTTTAAAGACAATCCTTTGAGGATCTTTGATTGTAAAAAAACAAGCTGCAGGGAGGTATTGACAGGATCACCGGATATATACTCTTACTTATGTTCTGAATGCAAGAAAAAATTCGAAGAAATTTTAAAGTGTCTGAAAAGTCTTGATATAAAGTACAGGATCGATAAAAACCTGGTAAGGGGTTTTGATTATTACACGGGAACAATATTTGAGATAATCTCGGAAAACCTGGAAAGTGCACAGAATGCTTTGGGAGGCGGAGGAAGATACGATAATCTTATAAACGAACTGGGAGGCTCTGATATTCCGGCTACAGGATTTGCTGTGGGAATCGACAGGACGACAATACTCATGAAGCAGTTAAATATCGATCTTAAGAAATCCGATAAAAAGTCGAATGTATATCTTATTGCAATGGACAGAGATTCTCAGATTTTTTCTATCCGCATCCTGAAATATCTCAGGGAAAAAGAAATAGTTTGTGATATAAATTTTAATATCAGGAGTTTGAAAAAAGAGATAAAGTGGGCAAGAGATAATGGTTATAATTTCATTATAATAGTAGGCGAAGATGAAATAAAATCCGGAAACCTTACGATAAAAGATATTGGTAAATTCAAACAATATAAAGTCGACTGGAAAAACAAAAAAGAAAAAATTATTGAAATCATAGGAGCGTAGAATCATGGTTGATTCTGTTTTCAATACCGCGATGAGGACTAATTTATGCGGAGAGATAAATAAAGAATTTAAAGACAAAGAAGTCACCCTGGCGGGCTGGGCCAATAAAAGGAGAGATCATGGTAAGTTGATTTTTTTGGATCTGAGAGATTTCTCCGGTATTGTCCAGTTGATTTTCAGTACTGATGAATATAAGAATTCTTATAATATAGCCAGAGATATACGGAGCGAATATGTTATCCGGGTAAGCGGAAAGGTCAGGATGAGGTCGAAAGAAACTATCAACCCTTCCATACCGACAGGTGAAATAGAAATTGTGGTAAAAGACATTAAAATACTGAGCATTTCGAAAACGCCTCCTTTTATGCTCGAAGATAGAGATAAGGTCGATGAGAACACAAGACTGAAATACAGATATATAGATTTAAGAACCCCGGAAATGCAAAGAAACATGAGGCTAAGACATAGCATAACTGCAGCAGCAAGGAAGTACTTTAATTCCAATGGTTTTATCGAAATAGAGACACCCATAATGGCAAAGAGTACACCGGAAGGTGCCAGGGATTTCCTTGTACCATCAAGGATGAACCCGGGTAAATTTTATGCTCTTCCGCAATCACCGCAGCTTTTTAAACAGATCTTAATGTTCTCTGGATTCGATAGATGTTATCAGATTGCAAGATGTTTCAGGGACGAAGACCTGAGAGCGGACAGGCAGCCGGAATTTACGCAGATAGATCTCGAAATGACTTTTGTGGAAATGGAAGATGTAATGAATATAATAGAAAATTTGTTTTTTAACATTTTCAAAGAAGTATTGGGTATGAAAATTGAGCTGCCATTAAAAAGAATCAAATGGAAGGATAGCATGGAAAATTATGGTACCGATAAGCCTGATTTAAGATTAGGTCTCATCATAAAAGATATATCGGATCTATTTGGAAAAAGCGAAATCAGGATTTTTAAAGATACCTTAAAAAATAAAGGATGTGTAAAATGTATAGTTGTTGACGATTCGACTGTCTTTACTAGAAAGGAACTGGACGGCCTTGTGGATACTGCAAAGAAATGCGGTGCGGGCGGACTCGTGTGGATAAAAATCGATGAGAAAATGAATTTTCAATCTCCGATCTCCAAACTTTTATCAGATGCAGAAAAAGAAGATTTGATCAAAACCCTGAGCCTAAAAGAAAATAACATGCTGCTTATCGTTGCCGATGAGTTTTTGACAGTATGCCAGGCTCTCGGTACCATTAGAAAGATTCTTGCAGACAGGCTGAGCCTGATAGATGAAAATGAGTTCAATTTTATATGGGTGTATGATTTTCCTTTATTTGAATGGGATAAAAACGAAAAAAAGATATCACCAATGCATCATCCTTTTACACAACCTGATGAAAACACTATAGATTTTCTGGACAGCGAACCTCTTAAGGTTAAATCCAAAGCATAC
>CAZODG010000045.1:0-9982 GCA_964578525.1 uncultured Actinomycetota bacterium | reverse complement strand
GAAAAAGCTGACTCCGGTAGCAAGTGCCGCTCCCAGCAACAGAGAAATTAAGACGATCAGTGGTTGTGTTTTCATACCGCCAATGATTATCATCAGTATTACAGCCTGGGCAAAAGCCAGACCTATACCAAAGATGCTTTTAGCTATAAAAATATCGGTAACTGTTGCCGGAGTGACCAGCAGAGCCCGGGCAGTGCGCCGCTCTATCTCTTCGCTTATAAGATTGGAAAGACCGAGGATTTCCATCATCAGGATAAAAATAGCCAGCAATGGACGCAGGCGGTCGCGTGGAGGTATTGGTGTACCGGTCAGATCCTGCCCCAGTATCTCCTCTGATATATCAAAAGCAAGAGGCTGTCCGGTCTGCATAAAGACAAGTTCTCTGACTACAATTTCCATTGAATCTTTTACTTCCTGAGGAGTATCCGGAGTAAAATACAAACTTATAACAGGTTTTTGTTTTAATTCAAGCTTCTCCATTATATCCGCAGGTATTGATATACCTACCGTATAACTGCCGGCAAGCACTTCTTCTTTTAACAGCTCCTCGGATGCTGCGGGTGAAATTTCCAGACCCTCTTCCTCTATCTGATTTAAAACAGGAAGAGATACCGGAGAATACAACCCGATTTTTAAATTTTCGTCGACTGAAGCCGGCATAACAAAATAGATAACCAGATAAAAAATAAAGCCGATTAAAGTCAATACTACAATTGCTTTTTTCCTGAAAAAAAGAGTCAGGTCTTTAGAAATCAGATTACTTATTATACGTATTTTCACTCCACGAGACCCCGTCCGGTAATCTTAATGAATATATCTTCAAGGGTGGCTTCCCTGCTGTGAACGGTAACAACTTTCTCATTAGAAAAAAGTTCTTTAACGCTGCCCGGTGTATCAGCTGCATCAAGTGCAATCTCGCGGTCCTCAAGCTTGCCGCCTGGCGTTAGCACCTTTGCACTAAGGGCGCGTTTACCATACTGCTGCTTAAGATTAAGTGGTGTATCCAGAGCTATGATCTTGCCCTTATTCATAAAAGCAACCCGGTCAGAAAGTTTATCGGCTTCTACCATATCATGGGTAGTAAGAAATACAGTGGCCCCCCGATCCCTCTCCTGAATAATAATATTATGAATGGCCAGGGATGAAGTCGGGTCAAGTCCGGCAGTAGGTTCATCAAGAAAAAGAATTTGAGGCTGATTTACTATGGACCTTGCTACCATAAGACGCTGCTTCATTCCTTTGGAATAAGTCTCAACACGGTCCTTCCCCCGCCCCTCAAGGCCGACACGGCTCAATAATTCACCGGCATCAAACGATTTGATGCCAAAAAGACGTGCAAAAAGATTTAAATTTTCAATAGCACTCATCTGCTCATATAAATTAGTTGTTTCAAAGCAAACGCCAATATCTCCTTTTACTTTTTTCACATCCTCAGCAACATCAGTTCCGAGTAGAATAGCCCGTCCGCCTTTGGGTTTCATCTGTCCGGTCAGTATGTTAATCGTTGTTGTTTTACCGGCACCATTGGGGCCAAGAAAACCCAGGATTTCCCCTCTGGCCACTTTAAAATCAATATGATCTACGGCAATCAAATCACCATAATAGTAAGTCAGATCCTCAGCGATAATAGCATAATCAGACATATTGTCTCCCTTACTTTCAAGTAATTACTCTAAACTTTGATGTTATCTAATAATATTCAATATAATGGAATATTTATGGATTATAGTCAAATATTCAAGTTATTTTTTTATTTAAAAAATTTTATATTTTTTGTAAGCCAGCTGGCCGCAAGCAGCATTTATATCCTCTCCAAATCTGAATCGTTGCGTTACGGTTATACCGCCATTTTCAAGAATGTTTCTGAATCTATTTATTCTTATTCTGGGGGTAGGTTTGAGATCGCAACCCTTACCGTTATAGGGAATTAGATTTACAAAACATAAAAGACCGCTTAGTAGCTTCGTAAGCCGCTGGGCCAGGGCATCTGAATCGTTCAAATCTTTGATCATGATATACTCGAACATAACTCTTCTATGGGTTTTTTCAATATATAATTTAACGGCGTCTATAATTTCTTTTACCGGATATTTCTTAGCAATGGGCATTATTTCTTGCCGGATTTTATCGTCTGGTGAGTTTAATGAAATTGCCAGATTGACCTGTAGATTCTCGTATGAAAATTTTTTGATTTTTTCCGGAATCCCTGCGGTGGATACGGAAATGTGGCGCGCCCCTATGTTGAATTTATTTTTATCATTTAAGAATCTTATGGCTCCAATCACATTATCGTAATTTAAAAATGGTTCCCCCATACCCATAAAAACAATATTTTTTACAGTTTCTCGGATCTTTATAGATTCCCCCTTTTTTATGGGCCCGGCAGCTTTTTTCAGATAATATAAAAAGAATAATACCTGCTCTGCAATTTCATAGTGAGTTAAATTCCTGATATAACCGATTTTCCCTGTTTTGCAGAATATGCAATTTAGAGGGCAGCCCACCTGTGATGATACACAAACCGTGTTTCTTCCTCCTGTATGTTTCATCAAAACAGATTCGACATTGGGCCCATCTTGCAGTCTCATAATTACTTTTATAGAATTGCCTTTTAGAGAAGCAGCGGTATCAAAATCGAAAGTAATCGGAACTTCTTTTTCTAATTTTCCTCTGAGTCCTGCCGGCAGGACCGTAGCATCGTTCCAGCTTTTTATTAGATCTTTGTATAGTGCCTTCCCGACCTGCTTAAGCCGATATGGTGGTTCACCGGCAAGTAGAAATTCTATTTTTCCCAGATTCATTTAATTTCTCTCACAACTCTTAAATTTACATAGTCATATGTTTCGATAATATGCAATATGATGATTATCTTAAGGTAATTATACACTCTGGTGAGAGTATTTTCTTTTCTTTACTGCGTGGCGTGGTGCCTCGCCGCTGTCCCAGAAATTTTTAATCCTCATGGGGATGGACCCTGAATAATACTTTCGGTTTTTATTATGATTATGATTATTATTTATTATTTCTTTTGCCAGATTTCCATATGCTACCGCTCCGGGACATCTGGGATCATAGGTCAATATAGATTTTCCATAACTTGGAGCTTCTGCCAGCCTTACGTTTCTTGGAATAACGGTCTTAAAGACTTTTTTATTAAAATATTGATTGATTTTTTTGATTGATTGTTTTGCCAGCCTGGTCTTGCTGTACATGGTCAATACTACTCCCGATATTTCCAGTTCAGGATTCAGGTTTTTCTTGACCAGATTTATCGTATCTACAAGTCTCGCAATTCCTTCAAGCGCATAATATTCGCATTGAAGCGGTATCAAGACTTCCCTTGAAGCTGTAAGTGCGTTCAGAGTCAGGAGCCCAAGAGCGGGCAAACAGTCTATGACTATATAATCATAAAGATCTGCAACGCTGTCGACTGCTTTTTTTAACCTGTATTCTCTTTTAAAGCCCGATACTAATTCTATCTCGGCACCGGCAAGTTTTGTCGAAGACGGTAAAATATCCAGATATTCGTATTGAGTGGACCTTATGATCTTATTTAAATCATAATTATTGATAAGGACATCATAAATCGAGTTATGATTATTATTTATATAGATACCCAATCCCGTCGTAGAATTCCCCTGGGGATCCAGATCGATAAGGAGGGTTCTATAACCTGAGTGACTTAAATAAGTAGATAGATTTATTGCGGTTGTGCTTTTCCCCACACCACCTTTTTGGTTTACAATCGAAATAACTCTGCTAAGTAAATTAGAGGTTTTTTCCGGTTTATTTTCTGCCACTATAACCTTTGGTATTTACCTTGATATTCGTTTTCGAATTTATTGAATTATAACAAAATTTTTATAATTGTATAATAAATATGCCATAAAATTTTAAAAGCTAAAAAGTTTTATTTTAAATTCTTCTTTTATAAAATCTTACAATTATTATAATGATGCTAAAAGAATTTATTTATCAAGTAAATTGGCGGTGAAACGGTTGAGAGGTTTTTCGAAAAAGGGAAGCTGTAAAACATTGACCGTAATATATATTTTTCTGATTGGTTTGGTTACCTGTACCATGACTTTATCCTGCACGGAAAATTTGGAAACCTCGGGAGGATCATCGGAAACTGCAGAAAACGATGATTTAAATAATGCTGTCATAAATAATAATAACTCAGGTACTGATCCGGATGAAACCGGTTCAGGAGAGTCGGATAACGAAGATTTGCTGGATGATGAAGTTGATGAAACTATTATAAACGATGATTCCGGTGCTCTGATTGAAGAGGAAGTGGAAGAAGACTTTGCCGGAGAGGAAAGCGCAGAAGAAGAGATACAGACTGACAGTGAAGAAATGCAGAACGAAGAAGAAAACTCGGAACAAAACAGAGATGAGGAAATAGATTTTAGTAGTAGTGAAAATTTTAGAATAGATGTAAATCTTTCAGTGCAAAAGGTTTTTGTATACTATAAAGATAATAAGATAAAAGAGATGATATGCTCGGGAGGGACCGAAGAGAAGCCGACTCCGACCGGAGAATTCACGACCACTAAGAGAGGTTACAGTTTTTATAACGAAAAGTATGAAATGGGGGCTTACTACTGGATAAAGTTTAAAGACGATTATCTTTTTCACAGTGTACCCTTCGATGAAAATAAGAAATTTATTCAGGAGGAGATTGATAAGCTGGGCACACCTGCCAGCCACGGATGCATAAGGCTGGCACTCGACAATGCAGAATGGTTATATATGCTTCCCCTTGGAATTAAGGTAAGGATTTATTGAAATATAAATTAACCAGATACAGTTCCATATCAACGAATAAAATTTATTAAAGGAGGCAAGATAGTGTCGGAACAAGGATTGGGTTTTGACGATTATTTACCTGCCGATATGGCAAAAAGGGTGAATAACGCATGCGTATCCAAGACAAAACTATGTTTTTTAAGTCTTTCCATGCTTTCTATTCTTGCGGGTGCCTTTATTGCGCTCGGTGCAGAATTTTTTACCCTGGTGGTTTTTGATTCAAATTTAAGCGTGGGTCTTACAAAAACGCTTGGCGGACTTGCATTTTCACTTGGACTCATACTGGTGGTAATTGCCGGAGCGGAACTTTTCACAGGCAATAATCTTCTTATGATGGGTTTTGCATCAAGGACTGTGACCTACAAACAGCTTCTGAAAAACTGGGGTGTCACATACATCGGCAATTTTATAGGATCTTTGTCTATTGTTTTTCTCGTGTTTCTTACGAACCTCTGGAAAATGAAAGATTATATGCTTGGAGCAAAGATGGTTCTGATTGCGGCGGATAAAGTAAATCTTACTTTTCTCGAAGCATTTTCCAGGGGAATCCTTTGCAATGCGCTGGTCTGTCTGGCCGTATGGCTCTGTTTCAGCGCGAGGAGTGTCGTAAGCAAGATTGCTGCCATCATCTTTCCGATAACGGCATTTGTTGCTTCGGGATTCGAGCACAGCATCGCGAATATGTATTTTATCCCTATGGGGATCTTACTAAGGAATAACGAAGGTGTTATCAGCCAGATAGCAAAAATGGCTCCGGATACATCCCTTGACCGGCTTAATGTAATAGGGCTCCTCGGCAATCTCCTTCCTGTTACACTGGGTAATATCATAGGTGGAGCCGTTATGGTAGGTCTGGTTTACTGGCTGATAATAATTTTGCCCCAGAGACAGAAAAATAAGAAAGTATAATTTATGATTTGTAATTTGCGATTTGCAGATCGCGGTCCTTTTAACTGCGTGTGTATTTAAAAAAGTTAGAACTTAAAAATTATAGAAATTACATTCATGTCAATTTGAATTTTGACAAAAATACCATTCTTATACTGGGAAATAACGGCAATGGCAAAACCAATTTACTGGAATCCATTTATTATCTTTCTACGGGCAGATCTCACAGAACATACAGTCAGGATGAAATCATAAACTGGGAGAGTGATTACTCGAAAGTAAAGGCTTTAATCGGTTCCGAAAAAGAAGATGAACCAGGCCGTTTTATAGAAATAGAACTGCAAAAGGGTAATAATATAAAAATAAAGGTAGATAAAATAATCCAGAGAAAAAAATCCGATTTTATATCGATACTCCCCTCTGTGATTTTTTCTCCCGATGATCTAAAGATAGTCAAATCGGGCCCTATGGACAGGAGAAATTTCCTGGACGGTATACTTGAGAAAATCGACCCATCATATTACAGGCAGCGTTTGCAATACCAGAAAATACTTACCCAGAGAAGCAGCTTGATAAAGAGCCTCAATACAAGAATCAATGCTGGCAGTAATCCCACACTGGATGTGTGGGATGATAATCTCGTAAAATACGGCGCCGATATAATTAAAAAAAGATATGATTTACTGACTGAATTTGCAGCTGATTTTAAAAACTGCATAAGCAGTTTCTTTAAAGGGGTTAAAGTTGATATTAATTACATTTTTAGCTGGGACAGAGGGTATAGTTCCGATGATCTTTCGGATTATGAAGATAAGAAAAATCCGGTAATGGAAAATTTCAAGCCGGACGATATCAGGACAATATTTCACAGGGAATTAAAAGAAAGCTTTAAAAAGGACCTGCTGTACAAAACCACTACAATAGGACCGCACAGGGATGATTTTATGATTTTACTCGATAGCAGAAACATAAGGTTTTTTGGTTCGCAGGGACAGCAGCGTATAGCTTCAATAAGTCTGAGGCTCTGTGAACTGGATATCCTCAGAAAGAAAATAAAGAAAGATCCGGTCCTTCTTCTGGATGATGTATTTTCAGAACTTGATATAGAAAGAAAAAAAATCCTGGTAAAAGCTGTGAGTAATAAGTTCCAGACTTTTGTAACCACCACAAATATAAGTTATCTTGATAAGCTGGATCTGGAATTCGGAAGCAAGTTTTTAATCAAAGATAATAGAATAGCAGTTTCGGATTTGTAATCTGCAGAATATAATATAACCATGAATAAAATTGATAATATTGGAAAAATAATCGATGACGTGGTAAAAAAAATGGATATAAAAAGAAAATTGAATATATCCAATATTTTTAACCGCTGGGAAGAAATCGTAGGTGCGGAAATATATAAAAAGACAAAGCCCGAAAGGATAATAAGAGGGATATTATATATATCGGTCAGCACTTCCACCTGGGCAAACGAGCTGAGCCTGATGTCAGGACAGTTGATTAAAAAAATAAATTCATTTGTCGGAGAAGAAGTCGTAAAAAACATAAGATTTAGGCAAAATCTTTGAAATTATTCTCCTCTTTCTTAAGCAAATTTTCACTTAAATATGGTATAATATCTGGTGTCGATAGTTCATAGAAAATATCATATTTTTTGAATAAAATTATATATTTAAAGCTGAAAAGGGTAATGGGTATCGGTGTAGTTTTATATTTACTTATTGCCCTTTATCTATATTACAAAAAAGAAATTATTAAATTTTTGAGGAGTTTTTTTTGAAAAAATCAAGTTACGATGCCAAAGATATTACGGTTCTGGAAGGTCTTGCAGCAGTCAGAAAAAGACCCAGCATGTATATTGGTTCAACCGGTTCCAGGGGTCTTCATCATCTTATTTACGAGGTTATAGATAATAGCATAGATGAGGCAATGGGCGGATTTTGCGATAACATACTGGTTGTATTAAATAACGATAACTCAGTTACCGTTGTTGATGACGGCAGGGGGATACCGGTAAAGAAAGTTGAAAGGTTCAATAAGCCTGCAGTAGAAATAGTACTTACAAAATTACACGCCGGCGGCAAGTTTGGCGGGGAAGGATACAAGGTATCCGGCGGATTGCACGGTGTCGGAGTTTCCGTAGTTAATGCTCTGTCGGAAAAACTGGCCGTGGAAGTAAGAAGAGATGGCCATATCTACAAGCAGGATTTCATAAGGGGAGAACCGGTTACCGGTCTTATAAAAGGTGAAAAAACAGATACTCATGGAACGGCGGTCACTTTCTACCCCGATAAAGAAATATTTGAAGAAATCGATTATAAATTCGAGATACTTGCAAGCAGGATGAAAGAAATGGCTTTCCTGAATAAGGGATTAAAAATTACCCTTGTAGATTCAAGAGAAAAACCGGAAAAGAAGGAAGTTTACCAGTATGAAGGCGGGATAGTAGATTTTGTAAAATACTTATGCGAGAAAAAAGATGTTTTACACAAGAAGGTAATATATTTCAAGAATGTAGTTAAGGACCAGGAAGTAGAAGTTGCGATGCAATATACGGATGGTTATTCGGAAAGCGTCTTTTCATTTGCCAACAATATAAATACTACGGAAGGCGGAACACACTTAAGCGGTTTTAAGGGTGCCATTACAAGGACAATAAATGATTATGCACGCAGCAGTAATATGTTGAAAGAAAAAGATGAAAATCTTTTTGGTGAGGATATCAGAGAAGGGCTTACAGCAATCATCAGTGTCAAATTGAAGGATCCTCAATTCGAAGGACAGACCAAGACCAAATTGGGAAACAGTGAGATGAAAGGTTTTGTAGAATCTACGGTAAATACAAAACTTGCCGAATACCTGGGAGAGAATCCGTCTATAGGAAGGATAATAGTAGGCAAATGTATGGAAGCCTCAAGAGCAAGAGCTGCTGCAAAAAAAGCAAGGGACCTTACCAGGAAGAAATCGCTACTGGAAAGCAGCTCTCTTCCCGGAAAACTTGCCGATTGTTCCATAAATGATCCCAAATACAGTGAGTTGTTTTTAGTTGAAGGAGATTCTGCGGGAGGAAGCGCAAAGCAAGCAAGGGACAGAAGATTTCAGGCAATACTTCCGCTTAAAGGTAAAATATTAAATGTCGAAAAAGCAAGACTGCACAAGATATTAAGCAGTGAAGAAATACAAGCAATGGTAACCGCAATGGGTTCAGGAATCGGGGAGGAATTCGATATTGAAAATGCGAGATATCATAAGGTAATAATTATGACCGATGCCGATGTAGACGGGGCTCATATAAGGACGCTGATTTTGACCTTCCTTTACAGGTATTTGAAGGGAATGATTGAAGCCGGATATGTGTATATAGCCCAGCCGCCGCTGTATCAGGTCAAAAGTGACAAAGAAGTTTCTTATGCCTACAGCGACAGGGAACTGGAAAATATAAAAAAGAAGTTTGAGGACAAAAAAATAACCGTCCAGCAGTATAAGGGTCTTGGAGAAATGGATCCGGAGCAGCTCTGGGAGACAACAATGAATCCCGAGGCAAGGACACTTCTCAAAGTCGAGATTGAAGATGCATTGATAGCGGATGATGTTTTCTCTACTCTGATGGGACCCAAAGTGGAACCGAGGAGAGAATTCATTGAAAAGAATGCTAAAGGTGTATCGTTTATAGACATATAGTCAGGAGTATAAATGGTTTTTGAATTAAGAGGTAAGATAAAAAATGTTGAGATAGAATCCGAAATGCAGGATTCATACTTAAGTTATGCAATGAGTGTGATCATAGGAAGGGCACTGCCGGATGCAAGAGACGGTCTCAAACCGGTCCACAGAAGAATTTTATATGCCATGAATGATATGGGTATGAGATCCAATACAGCCTATAAGAAATGCGCCCGAATCGTAGGAGAAGTACTCGGCAAGTATCATCCTCATGGCGATACTGCGGTCTACGACACAATGGTACGAATGGCTCAGGATTTTTCGCAGCGCTACGTCTTGATAGACGGACACGGAAATTTCGGTTCCGTTGATGGCGATAGAGCCGCAGCCATGAGGTATACCGAAGCCAGACTTTCTCCGATATCCGAAGAACTGCTCATGGATATCGATAAGGATACCATAGAGTTTGTGGATAATTTTGACAGTTCCCTAAAGGAACCATCTCTGCTGCCGGCGAAATTTCCGAATCTTCTGATCAATGGTTCCTCGGGAATTGCAGTGGGTATGGCCACAAATATCCCACCCCATAACCTGGGAGAGATAATCGACGGCGTGA
>CAZODG010000044.1:6578-10127 GCA_964578525.1 uncultured Actinomycetota bacterium | reverse complement strand
TTAAACAGTTTTCATATTATAACTGTTCTTCCTCCGGCTGTTCCTCCTCTGACTGATTTTCATCTAACTGATCCTCATTCAATTGCTCTTCATCTGTCTGCTCTTCTTTTATATACTCCGTATTTCTAATAGCCGGAATAGAAAGATCTATATTCCCATAAACTTTGATCCTTATACCTTCAATATAAAAAATGACACCTTCTATTTCAGGAATTTCCGTAAGGGTGTTCACTATGGAATAAATTATATAATCATCGAGGATCCTCGTATCCAGACTATTTTCCAGGAATTCCTGGGATAGATCTATTTTGGCTGTATTCTCATATGTTTCGGCATCAAGCAGTTTTGTGCCCGCAGGAATCACCGGAAAGTGATATGGTTTGGAAGGTCCCTTTAACAGCTCCAGGATAGAATTCTTTACGGCGTTATCGAGACTTCCCGCATTTATGGTTCTCTTCTCTGAAACCAATGTCTTCTCTTCACCGAGTCCGGAAAAATAAAAATTGATTTTCAGAGTATCGTCATATGCTTCTTCTTCTTCGCTGCCTGTAAGTCCTAAAAAGAAGTTTTTGATCCTCTGCCATAAAGATAGGCCGGCACCGGTTTCATTGTTATCATCCGAAACTTCACCTGAATTGGTTTGGGTCTCTGCAATATTCTCTTCTCCGCTTTCAGCGGTATCATCGGCCTGAACGGATTCCTCTGTTGCATCAACTGTATCATTAGCTTCGGCATCCAGTAAGGCTGTTTCCCCTTCTCCAACCTGGTTTTCATCGGAAGAAGAAGAGAATTTACTTTTTATAAAATCAGGATTATCTATGCTGTAAAATATGAAGAATCCCGCTGTTATAAGAAGGATAATGATCAGGGTAAATTTTACAATCGGGTTAATACCTTTTTTTCTTTTTTTTACCTGCTTATTTTCAGAATTCATGGAATCAATCAGAATTTTTTAAAATCATCATAAAATCCGGAAAAATCAAAAGACTTTATCCTCCTAAAAAATTTAAATAGTAATTCCTTACTCTTACAAAAAGATCGGGATCTTCTTTTTGAAGTGCCTGGAATATTTTCTCGTCTATCAATCCGGGATTATTTACACTCTTCCGGAATGCTTCTATAAAGAAATCGATTATGTCTTTATCATTCTTATCGATTGAATCTATAAGTTTCCGAAGATCTTCTTTTTTCTTTTCGATCTTTTTTTTATTTTCTTCTATATCTTCGTAATCTTTTTGATTCAGACATCCGCCGCACCAGTCAAGACAGCTCTTGTCGTCTCCGCTAAAGGTAAGTTTTCCGTTCTTATATTTTATTACCTGCGGATTGACTTTGAATACGTTCGTATGGCATCGGGGACATTTGACTTTTTTTTCATCTGCGAAAAATTCTATCTCATACCCGCATCTGGTACATGATACGATATTTGTTTTGAAATCTTTTAAATATGCCGGATCCTGCCCCGGACAACTACCTTTTACTTTAGGCATAACTTCTCTCTTTCTATCGAAGCATTAAAAATATTGTTGATCGTTATTCATTTCATAAAAATGTACATGCGATCCTGTCAAAGATATTATATATAACTACGATTAGTTTTTAAACAATAAGGGATCTTCCATTAAAGCAGGGAGTCTCATATCAACCGGAACTCCTTCCGGTGTAGAAGTTCTTATATTATTTAATCCATCTTATAAATTCTAATGAGACTTGCTTCCGGCGGGCAATAGAACCTGAATTGTGAATATTTTCCCTCCCCCAGGCCCCTGGTCACATAAAGAATCAGGGTCCTCAAATAAAAAAGTCCCGAAGCAAATTTTGTTTTTATCTTACACCCTGAAATTATTGCCCCTACCAGAGGCAACCTTACCTGTCCGCCGTGAGTATGTCCGCTGAAAATAATATCGGTTTTTTTGCGTGCAAGATTGATTATAGAATCGGTATCCGGAGTATGCATGATCACTATGCGTAGTTTACCGTTGTTATTTATTTCATGGATCTTCATTTCACTTAATGCAAATACCTTCCTGTAATCAGATTTTTCTACCGGTTCCATCTTATTTGCCGGGTCTATATTACTGAAAGCTCTGGCAATATCGATTTTCTTCACTATCGGGTCATCAAGACCAATAATCTCGATACTGTTTATGCCATCAGTGTTGAATTCAATCTTTCTGCTTTCATTTATTAAAGCTTCGATACCAATACTCTTTAGCCGTTTTACCATGCCGGCAATGTCATTTTCTTTCCTGTAGCTCTTTTTCCTCTTAAACATATTTCTCACAAACTCTGTCAAAGCTTTATCATAATGATCATGAACCCCAAAAATGGCATACTTTCCCAATTTCGCTTTAAGGAGCGTGAGCATTTCAATCATATATTCTGTGCTGTCGCTGCTTCCTATCAGGTCCCCGGTAATAAAGATAAGATCCACATTCATTCCGGCAAGACTCTGAACGAATTTAAATAATTTTTTTCCCTTGAAATTCTTTCTGAGGTGAAAATCGGATAAATGTAAAATGGTAAGCAAAAGTTTCCCGGATTTATCTTCACCTGCTGCAGGCGATGATTTTTCCTTTATAAATATATTCACATTCGATAGACCGAAATGGGTTGGTTCATATCTGAATGCATATAGATATAACAATATAAGTATGGCTGCAATCGGTAAACTTATATAAATAATCCAGAACATGTATGCTCTTCCCCTCCGGTCTTCCTTCTCTATATCTCTTTAGTTTAAAACTATAAGATAATATCATAATTTTTCTATAATTTAATCCTTATATAAAATATAGCCAGGTAAATTATTGACATAATGATTCCAACATATTAATATTATTATTAATATTATTAATATGACTATTTTTATAATAAGAAATGAGGTACCTTTAAATGGATATGGAGAGAACATCCATACTTTTAGAAAAAGATGTTATGTTAAAATTAAAGACTCTGGCTAAAACTACTAATAAATCTACTTCTTTTGTAATCAGAGAAGCCGTGACTGAATATGTTACCAAAAAAACACCAAAGAAAAATTTCAATATAATAGGAATTGTAAACAGCGGCGATCCTCATTTTGCAGAAAATGACGAAGAGTATTTAAAGAATAACTATGGGAAGGATTGAGATGCAAATTATTTTAGATACCAGTGCTGTCATTGGTTTAATGGATAAAAAATATAAAAAACATGAAAACTTAAAAACAATATTTACTAAAAAAGATAATTTGTATATCCTCCCTTCTACTGCTATTGGCGAGATTTGTTATATGTTAAATAGTAGATTTGGAAATAAAATCGAACTCATTTTCCTTGAAGAAATTATAAAGACCGGTTTTCAACTTGAACTTCTTAAAGATATGGACATCGTAAGGATCATAGAAATACTAAAAAAGTATGATACCCTTAATATTGGATATGTAGATGCTTCGATAGTTGCTATAGCGGAGCGCCTTAAGACAAACAAGATTCTCACACTGGATAGGAAACATTTTGAGATAATTATACCAAGGGGATTTGACCGTTTTGATATACTGATATAAAA
>CAZODG010000044.1:0-6478 GCA_964578525.1 uncultured Actinomycetota bacterium | reverse complement strand
CCGGTACTGAAGAAGTTACTGGAAACTGGTTATGAGACGAGCTGCCTGATAAGAACTGACAGCGATAGAACCAATCTTCTGGACACGGCAAAATCGGCAGGAAAAAATATTTCATTCAGTTCCGGAACACTCCGGAGCTCCGATTCATTAATTTTAGCCTTAAAAAAAGCAGATAGTGTGATTTATATGGTTGATCTGGAACATACCGATCTTCTCGAAAATTTTCTAAGTGCTGCCAGGCGTGCAGGAATTAAAAGAGCTGTTTTTATTGGTTCCACAACCGTGTTGATTCCGCAGGACAGCAGGGTAAAGAACCAAAAAATAAATTCAGAAATGCTGATAGCCAGCTCGGAACTTGATTATACAATCCTGAGGCCCACCATGATTTACGGGTCCAGGGATGATAATAATTTTTCAAAAATGATCACGTTCATAAAAAAGAGAGGATTTTTTGTAATTTTCGGAAACGGAAATAATCTTATCCAGCCGATATTTATAGAAGATGTGGCGGATTCCATTATCCGAATTATTGATAATAAAAAGACTTACGGTAAAATCTATAATATTGCCGGTAGAGATTCCTTAAAATATAGAGAAATGCTGGATATTGTCAGAAACAAACTTAAAAAGCATTTTAGGATCATCAGACTTCCATTAAAATTCAGCAGACTCTTAATATCCATATATGCCAGAATTTCCAGAAATCCCTCTCTCACTCCCGGACAAATAGAAAGAATGGGGATCGATAAAGTTTATTCATTCCATGAAGCGTCAGTGGACTTTGATTTCTCCCCGGTAAGCTTTGAGGACGGCATAGAAAGACTGATAAAAAAACTTGAGGTTAAAAATTGATAGCCGTAGCGCATATTTACCATAAACCTGACTTCAAGCTTACTTAAAAAATGACATCAGTTTCCGCCTTTACCGGTAAGTGCGGCCTTTACCGTAATCAAAAATATTTTGATATCCAGCCATACCGAAGCATCTTTGATATAAAGCTGGTCATACATAACTTTATCCGGAATCGAGAGTGCATCTCTCCCACTGATCTGCGCGAGTCCGCTCACTCCCGGCCTGACCCTGTCAACCCCTTTTCCCTTACGCAGCCTTATCAAAAGCTTTTGATTGTGAAGCGCGGGTCTTGGCCCCACAAAACTCATATCACCCTTTAATATATTTATTAACTGAGGGATTTCATCTATGCTTAATCTCCTGAGTATTGTCCCGATTCTGGTATTTAGACTTTTCTGGTCCTTGAGTCTGTCCGTAGGAATATCAGGAGTTCCTTCCTTCATGGTCCTGAATTTATAGATAGTAAAATATCTGCTGTCCAGGCCGACTCTCTTCTGTCTGTATATGACTCTTCCGGGAGAATCGGTTTTAATGATTAAAGGAATTATGATCCAGAAAGGAATGAATAATAGCATAAAAATTATTGACAGTATTATATCAAAAATTCTCTTTGTGATTCTATAGAACATAATCCGCAACTGCCCACTTTGCCACTATTCATATAATCTGGACCACATTTTATTTTCATCGAAATGAGGGACTATCTTTTTTAAATCCTTAAATAATCCCCTGTAATCATCGAACTGTATCTCTTTTTCGATATTGAAAAGTATATTTGTTATTTCGTCCTTTTTTAAATGATTTATACTGCTGTTCTGTTTTGCCTCAAATATTTGTTTGAATTCCGTTGAAATAAGTTCCTCATTTTCACCGGTAAGTTCTTCATCCATTTTTTCGCCATCCCTCGGACCGGTATATTTTATTTCGATATCTTTCCCAGGTTCCATTCCGTAAATCCTTATCATATTTTTAGCAAGATCCAGTATGTTTATAGGTTCACCCATATCAAGTACATATACTTCTCCACCCTTTCCCATTATACAGGCCTGGATGACCAGCTGCGATGCTTCGGGTATTGTCATAAAATATCTATTCATATTGGGATGAGTTACTCTAACGGGACCGCCGGATTGAATTTGTTCTTTAAAGAGAAGAACCACGCTCCCCATGCTTCCAAGGACATTGCCAAACCTTACAATCATAAATCTGGTGCCTTTTACGTCGGTTAAGGTCTGTAAATATTGTTCGGAAAGCAGTTTTGAGATCCCCATTACATTATTGGGTTTTACGGCTTTATCCGTGGAGAGCAATACAAATCTCTTCACGCCAAACTCTATGGAAAGTTTTGCAAGTATTTTGGTCCCGAGATAATTATTTTGAATGGCTGCCTTCGGATTCAACTGCATCAACGGCACATGCTTATATGCAGCTGCGTGAAATAATATATCGGGTTTATATTTCTTAAAGACACTCCTGAGAGCTTGCTTATTTCTTATATCAATGACTATGGGAACCGTAGAAACAAAAGCGAATTTATTGTCAAGTTCCTCCAGTATCAAGAATAAATTATTTTCCGAATGATCTACCAGTATTATCTTCTCAGGTTTGAACCTTATGATCTGTCTGCATATTTCGGATCCTATCGATCCTCCTGCCCCGGTCACTATTACTACCTTCTCCTTTATTTCTGATACTACCTCCGGGATTTTCATATTTATTGCCTCTCTTCCGAGGATATCTTCGATCTGTATGTCCCTTACCTGGTAAAGGTAGACTTTTCCATCAATAACCTCATATAAGCTGGGCAAAGTCTTACAGTTTACGCCGTATTCTCTGGCTTTGACTGCAACTTCTTTTCTTACGCTGCCGGAAGCGGAAGGCATGGCTATTATTACTTCATCAACAGATTGATCCTTGATCACACTTTCCATCTTGGATATCGGCCCCAGGACACTGATCCCGTGTATCTTATTTTTGATTTTTGAATAATCATCATCCAGAAATCCGATGGGCATATATTCGCTGTTTTTTTGTCTGATCATCTCCCTGACAATCATTTCCCCGGCATCGCCGGCACCGACAATCAATACCCGCTTTTTCCTCATTACGGTACTTCCGAATTTTAATTCATTAAAAAATCTCTCCGAAAACCTTGAAACTATTATCAGGGTAAGGGTCAGCAGGTAGTCAATGATAAATATACTTCTTGGGAAAAAGGGGAAGTTAAAATTTATATTGAAAATCGATATAGGAAAACTTAAGATATAAAAAATGACCGCAAGGATTACCGAACCGAGTGTGACAGCTTCGAGTATGGCTATCATATCTTTTAATGAAGCGTATTTCCAGACTCTTCTGTATGCTCCAAAAAACCAGAGCATGGGAATCTTGACAAGGATCACAATCAAAATATACCAGCCCATAAAATCAGAAAGCTGGGAAAAAAAGCCCTGGCTGTCTCCTATCTGACCCCTTAAAAAAAAGGAAATCACAAATGATGTAAATATTATTAAAGCATCAAATATAATCTGCCCTGTTATTTTGAATGCAGTTCTGCTTCGCATCGATTGATTTTAAAATAAAAATTAATTAAATAAAAACTACTATATGATATCTTCGTAATCTTCTCCTACTATCAATACCAGATCTGCTGTAGTCTCGTAAAAATCCCAGGTTTTATTATATGCATAAATCTCCAAATTATCAAAAATCAATGCCAGCTGCTCGGCTTTTTCCCGGTTGCCCGAATTATACAAAATCACAGATTCCTCAAAATCAAATGTTTCTGCATTGGATATTGAAAAGACTTTAAATCCGTAGTTTTTTAGATAGCCCTTGATTTCATCTGCGGCCCCGCTGATACCACTGCCATTATATACTTTTACTGTCGTGTTTTTAGCTGCTGCTTTATAGAGATCTCTGCCGACATCTATATTAACTTCCAGAGGGATTACACCTTTGTCCGAGAACCATGTGACTCTTTCATGTACCATGTCATACTGCAGTATATATCTGCCTGCTTTATCCGGCGCTTTGATCTTGATTTCTACTTCTGCCTCTTCACCATAAGAAATATCATAGGTAAGCAGTCCTCTGTTACCGTCCCAGACAATTATCTCTCCTGTATCTCTGTCGATCCAGTGCGTACCAAGAGCAACTCTTTCCTTGCCAGTGAAGCCCCAGTTTAAAAATCCATTATTTTTTACTTTGATTACAGCATCAAATTCTTCTCCAGTATCAAGATAATTCGGAGTCTTCCCGATATCATCATATTGAGCAGAATAAGAGAGATCTATCGATATGAACTTTTCCAGAGAGGGAACTCCCTGAAAAGAGAACCAGGTCACACTTTCCTGTACAAGATCTATCTGTAAAATATATTCACCGGGCTTTGAAGGAGATGTCACAGCCAGATCGAATACTATCTCGTCACCGACATTGACTCCGTCCTTAGATATGATACTTCTCCTGCCATCAAAGACCACAGTTTCTTTGTTGTTGAAATCTATCCAGTGATAGCCCAGATAAACAGGATTGTCGCCATTTTTGTTCCAGCTTAGCGCTCCGGTGTTTTTTACTCTGATTTTATATTTATACTGTGTATTTATGGTCATTGAAGAAGATATTTCATCCACCTCCGAATATTCCGCATTATAGATACTGGCAGGTTCCCCTTTTATGATTCTCTGCCACATGGCCTTTGCTTCCTGGACATCCGGGATCTGGACACTTATGGTCCCATCCTTTATCCAGTCCGAATGTGAAGGGATGATTGCCGTTCTAAAATTTTCCGAACTAAAAGAAAGGATAGCTTTTGAATACTTGAGAATAGTCAAAACGTCAAGATCCGTTTGTGTAGTTTCCGCCAGAATATTAAAATAATAAGGAACACTTGAAAGATATTTGATATTTAATTTTTGTTTCAGCAGTTCTTTGAATAACTGCTGCTGCCTCTGGATCCTTCCTATATCTCCGAGTTCCGTAGATCTGCTCCTTGTGTATGACAGAGCCTGCTCCCCGGTAAGATGATGGTCGCCTGATGCAAAATTAGCGCCGCTTTTCGGATCCACTATGGGTCTCTCGATAGTTATATCTACTCCACCCACAGCATCTATCAGCTCTATAAATCCTTCAAAATCAAGAGTTACATAATGGTTTATTTCCGCTCCCAGAAAAGAATTAATCGTTCTTATCATAAGCTCTTCCCCGCCATATGCATAAGCAGCATTTATTTTATCTTCGCCATGGCCGGGTATTTCTACAAGGGTATCTCTTGGAATCGAAAGAAGGCTGCCCGTATTTTCCTCAGGATCCAGATGAAAAAGCATTATGATATCGGCCCTGCCTGCATCATTTTCAGCATCTCTGGTATCCCGCCCCAATACAAGGATAGTAACAGGTTCCTCCGGGGATTCTATAGGAGAAAGTATGTTCTCGATTTCGGTATTCGTACCCGAATTTATGGCCCTGTTCATTGAATCGATGTAAATAAAGAAACCGGCTGTTCCGACGGCTCCTATAAAAATAATGGAAGAGACGACAATTATAATTATCCTCGCATACAGGGGCAATTTCTTGAACCCTCTTCGTTTTTTGCTGTCTGTACTTTTTTTATTCTTTTCTTCTACTCTGTTTTTATTCCTCTTAATTCTAAAAAATTTCAAGTGGTAAACTCCTAAAATAATCCTTTGGTTTTTTATCTAATTTATTCTTCTTATATCTGCACCGATACCGCATAATTTTTCTTCAAAATCTTCATAACCTCTTCTTATGTGATTTATATCACTTACCTCCGTAGATCCTTCTGCGGCCAGTCCCGCGAGAACCATTGCTGCTCCGGCACGGAGGTCGAATGATCTTACGGGCGCCCCTGATAATTTCCCGACTCCTTTTATTACGGCACGATGGCCGTCGATCTTTATATTTGCCCCCATTCTATTCAATTCATCTACATACATAAATCTGTTTTCGAATACGTTCTCGGTCACTATGGAAATACCGGGGGTAGTAGTGAGCAGCACCGTGATTATTGGCTGCAGATCCGTAGGGAAACCGGGAAACGGAAGAGTGCTGATGTTGACAGGTTTGTATGCTTTTTGAGATTTATCTATTCTTATATTATTTTCATCGATAATAGAAATATTTACACCGATTTCCTTTAATTTAAGATAAAATACTTCAAGATTTTTCCATCTCGCATTTTCAATTTCTATTTTATCGCCGCATAAACCTGCCACAGTCATAAAAGTGCCTGCTTCAATGCTGTCCGGCATTACTTCATAATCCGTTCCCTTAAGATTCCCGACACCATTTATTACAATGTGATCGGTGCCAGATCCCTGTATTTCTGCACCCATGGAGTTCAAGAAGGAGGTGAGATCGGATATCTCCGGTTCCCTTGCTGCATTGTTGATAATTGTTTCACCGCTTGCGAGACATGCTGCCATTATTATATTTTCAGTGGCTCCTCTGGATGGAAAATCCAGATTTATCATACTCCCGGAAAGCCTGGTGCTGGATTTATCTCTATCAATACAGCAATTGATATATCCATGTTCCACAAAATATTTCGCACCCATTTCTTCAAAGCCTTTCAAATGAAGATCTATTTGTCTCGAACCAATAT
>CAZODG010000043.1:5661-10416 GCA_964578525.1 uncultured Actinomycetota bacterium | reverse complement strand
GATATGTTGTCGGAGTTAAACGATATTATTTTTATTATCAATACAGACATATCTATTCAAAAGAAGGCTTTTGAAATATCGAGAAAAATCAATAGTTCCATTTATGACTCCTTATATCTGGCACTATCGCAATCACTTGACTGTCCCCTGATAACAGCCGATAATAAATTGAAAGAGAGATTCGGGAAAGAAAACTATCCTGTTCTTCTGCTGCATGAATTCAAAAATCTGTATTAAAGTTTAAAAATTCCCATTATTAAGATATTATTATTCAAGATATTTTAATCATACGGAAGCAGGTTTATTCCTATGAAGAAAAAAGGGTTATTCATAACTTTTGAGGGCCTCGACGGCTCCGGGAAAACTACGCAGATGAAGATTTTAAGCGATTATCTTAAAAACCTGGGATTTGATGTAGTCACCACTATCGAACCCGGCGGGACGAAAATAGGCCGGAAGATCAGGGAGATCCTTCTTGATAAAGAAAATCATGGTATATCTTCCCGAGCCGAAACACTTCTCTTTCTGGCTTCGAGAGCCGAACTGGTATCAGAGGTAATATCGCCGGCTTTAAAAGAAGGGAAAATCGTATTGTGCGACAGATTTTTTGATTCGACAGTGGTATATCAGGGCATAGCAAGGGGACTGGGAGAGAAAGAAATTCTAAAGATGAACCTGTGGGCCACCGGCGGAATTGTGCCGGATATAACTTTTTTGCTGTCTGTAAAAGTAAGCAAAGGCAAGAAGAGGATGTATGCCGCCGATAAAAAGACTGACAGGATCGAGCTTGAAAAAGATAGTTTCAAGGAAAAAATATATAAAGGTTATCTTGATATTGCAAAGAAGAACAAAGAAAGGATCGTGGTTATTGACGGCGAAGACAGTATCGAGAATATCTCTGAAGAGATAAAGAGCAAAGTCCGTGCATATCTGGAAAAAAAGAGATGAAAATACTGGAAGATATCGATTTTTTGACCGAAGACAATGTTAACCGGTCGAATATAAAGCTGCTTTCGAAAATGATAGAAAGCGGCAATGTTTCTCATGCTTACCTTTTTTATGGAAATAATGCGGAACTTCTTTACAGGCTTGCCCTGGATTTTGCGGCATCCATCAGCTGTCCCCAAAAAGGATGCGGAAATTGTATTGTCTGCAGAAACGTAGTAAAAGGTGTCTATCCAAATGTCCTGATCATAGAACCGGAAGGGAACATATTGAGGATAGAGGAAATCGCCAGACTGCAGAAGTTTATGGGATTAAGTTCTTACATTCCCGGGAAAAAAATATGCATTATAAAAGAAGCTGAGCTTATGAATCAGGAAGCCGGCAACAGGCTGCTAAAAACTCTTGAAGATCCGCCCGATGAGGACAGCATATTTGTATTGCTTACAGAGGACATATCGGTAATGCTTCCCACAGTTGTATCCAGATGCCTGGTTTATAACTGGAATTTCAAATTTGAAGAAAATGCACGGGGAAAAGCTGATTTCGAAGTAATGGATAAATATCTGGATGAAGGCATTAAAAGCATCCTCAGGGGGCGCCAGGAAGGTACTCCTGCAGTTGCCCTGGATCTGACTTTAAGACTGATTGAGATACTAAAAAAAATGGAAGCTGCCCTTAAAACGGATCTGGAGAAGGACTTTTTTGAAATAAAAAGAAGTGATTTTGAAAAAAGCGATATAAACAAATATATGGAGATTCTAAAATCGAAGCACAAAAGAAAAATAAGCAAGTTCCATAATTTGGGTATAAGCAGGGTTTTTGATATAATATCTGCCTGGCTCGAAGATATACTTGCAGTAAGGTTGGGTGCCGGCCAGGAAGGCCTCAATTTTTCTAAAAATTATTCTTTTATAGGCAAGTATGCCGGAGATGTCAGAATAGAGAAAATTTTTGAATTGATTGAAACAGTAGAAGGAAATAGAGGTTATCTTAATTATTCTATTAACTCAGAGCTGGCGCTGGATAACATTTTCCTTCAATTTCAGAATATATATACTGATAAGAGGTGAAAGACATGTCTTTGATTGTAGGTATAATGTTTAAAAAAAATGATATGGTGCACTACTTTGACCCTGCCGGATTAAAACTTGAGGTGGGAGATAAAGTAATATGCCATATTGACGAGGAAGCAAAGGAAATCGGCGAAGTAGTGGTGCCTTCGGTGGACATAAGCGAAAACGATATCACCACTCCATTAAACAGAGTGATAAGAAAAGCTACATATTATGATCTATCTGTCGATGAACTTAACCGGGACAAGGAAGATAAAGGTTCCAAAAAATTCAATCAGCTTTCCAAAAAATACAATCTTCAAATGAAGCTGATAAATGTCCATGTGATGTTCGATAAAAGTAAGATGATTTTTTACTTTACTTCCGAAAAAAGAGTGGACTTCAGAGAAATGGTAAAGGAACTTGCCACTCATTTCAAGATCAGGATAGAACTCAGACAGATAGGCGTAAGAGATGAAGCAAAGATAGTGGGTGGACTGGGTCCCTGTGGAATGAATCTGTGCTGTAAGAGTTTTTTGACAGACTTTGAGTCGATCTCAATAAAAATGGCAAAAGATCAGAATCTTCCCTTAAATCCATTTAAAATATCCGGAATATGCGGGAGACTCATGTGCTGCCTGAAATATGAATATGACTCATACAGAGAATTTATGGAAAAAGCGCCGGAAAGAGGAATAAAAGTAAAATGCGCTCTTGGCTGCGGCGGAGTCTGCGGATATGAACCTTTAAAAAATTCTTTAATAGTTGAATTTGACAGCCAGACCAGAAAATCCGTTCCCTTTTCCGAAGTAGAGGTAACCAATGAAAGAGTAGAAATCAGGGGAGATACCGGCGAAGAAGCCAAACCGGAAGGCAAGGACAAAGCCGAAGGCGGAAATACTTAGAAACGCTTTTTTATCCGATTACCGGCCGATGTAGCTCAATTGGTAGAGCAGCTCATTCGTAATGAGCAGGTTACCGGTTCAAGTCCGGTCGTCGGCTCCAGTGAAAGATAAAAAAATGGTAATAAATGAATTAAAACAAAAAATCAAGGATTATGCCGGCGGGCTCGCGGGGATCGAATCAAATTTAAATAACCTGACCATCGAAGAACCGAAGAACAAAAGGTTCGGCGATCTCTCGACCAATGCTGCAATGGTGCTTGCACCGATTCTGAAGAAAAATCCTTTTGAAATTGCATCAAAGATTGAAAAAGAATTGATTTCCGGATGGGATCAAGTCAAAGATGTAAATATAGTAAAACCGGGATTTATTAATTTTAATTTGAAAGACGAATTTATAAAAGAAAACCTGAAAAACATAATAGAACATAAGGAAAAATTTGGGTTCAACAGGAGCGGGGAAGGAGTAAAGGTACAGCTTGAATATGTAAGTTCCAATCCTACCGGTAGTCTTCATGTGGGACACGGCAGATGGGGAGCGCTGGGTGACAGCCTGGCAAATATTTATGCCGCAAACGGATATGAGGTGTTCAAAGAATATTATGTCAATGATTACGGCACACAGGCGGATAAATTCAGTGATTGTGCAAAGTGTATATACCTGAGACATTTTGGCAGGATTACCGGATATCCCGAAGACGGATATCCGGAGGAATCGGTGTCCCTGGCAGTGGAGAGGCTAATTAGTGAACATGACGACCACTTCATAGTTGAAAAAAACGGGATAAAAGAAGTTGAAGCCGGACCTTTCAAGAAGGAAATAATCAGGATGATGGTTTCGTATATCAGCGAGACTCTGGCATTAATGGGTGTCCAATATGACCAGTGGTTTTATGAAAGCTGTCTGTATGAAAATTCACAGCTGGAGAAATTGATCACTGATCTAAGAAATAAAGACATAGTTTACGAGGAAGATGGAGCCCTATGGTTCAGGGTTTCCCAGTATGTGGAAGATAAGGACAGGGTTGTAATAAGAAAGGATGGGAACCCCACCTACTTTGCCTCCGACATATTATATCTGATGGATAAAATAAAAAGAGGATATGACAGGCTGATATATGTCCTTGGGGCCGATCACCATGGTTATGTTGATAGACTTAAGTCTATCGCAAAAGCAATGGGACTGGCAGAAGATAGATTGGAAATAATAATAGGTCAACTGGTTAAGATAGTAGAAGGCGGTAAGATTTTGAAAATGTCCAGAAGAAAAGGGAAGATCTATACTTTAAGAGATTTGATAGAGGAAGTAGGAAAAGATGCAGTAAGGTATTTTTTCAGTATGAATTCCTTCGATACTCCAATGGACTTTGACGTAAGCCTTGCTAAACAGAAATCGAATCAAAACCCTGTTTACTATGTACAATATGCACACGCAAGGATCGAAAGTATTTTAGAGAAAATAAAAGAAAGCGGCCCTTCAAATATTGAGGCAGGCAGCAGCTGCGGCCTTGATGAAATAGATACATCAAAAATAGAATTTAAAAGCAAGAGCGAAAGACAGCTGGCAAAAATACTGATTTTATATCCGGATATGATCTATAGCAGCTGCAGGAACAATGCCCCGCATCTTATAACAGCGTACCTTTACAGATTGGCGACCGGATTTCATTATTTCTATAATAATTTCAGGGTGGTAAACGATGACGGGGACAGAGTGACAATCGATGAGGACAGGCTTGTTTTGATCCTGATGGTAAGGCAGGTGCTCCGGAATGCGTTGGTGCTTCTTGGTATAAGCGCACCTCAAAAAATGTAGCGCGATAGAAATATCTTGATTAATATTTGATTAAATAATT
>CAZODG010000043.1:0-5561 GCA_964578525.1 uncultured Actinomycetota bacterium | reverse complement strand
CCTCAAAAAATGTAGCGCGATAGAAATATCTTGATTAATATTTGATTAAATAATTTAATTGATTTTACAATAAATTATTTATAGACAGAAAAATTAAGTAATAAAAAATTTAAGTTTTAGAGAGGATAAAAATGATACTTCCAATCACTGCGGAAATCAACCGGGAAGGGCATCTTGTAATAGGCGGCAATGATATCATAAAGCTGAAAGAAGAATATGGAACTCCGCTGTACATCATTGATATCGCTACTATAAAAGATCAGTGCAGGAGCTATAAGAAGAATTTTACTTTTGCCGATCTTGAAGTGGGTATAGTCTATGCGGCTAAAGCATTTATATGCACCGCAATGTGCCAGCTTATGGAAAAAGAAGGCCTGGGAATCGACGTATCCACAGGCGGAGAACTTTTTATTGCTTTAAACAGCGGCTTTCCTGCGGAAAAGATACATTTTCACGGCAATAACAAATCTCACGAAGAGATCCGATATGGATTGGAAAGTAAAGTCGGGCATTTCATGTTAGATAATTTTACGGAACTGGAAATCCTGGGAGAATTATGCGAAAAAAATAAAATAAAGCAAAAGATCATGTTAAGGATCAATCCCGGGATCAAAGCCGGTACCCACGAATATATTCAGACCGGCAAGATTGATTCCAAATTCGGATTCGGCCTGCACAACAATGCTGCATTCGAAGCGATAAAAAAAATCAGTGAGTATAAAAATCTGGAACTTACCGGGATCACTGCGCATATAGGTTCTCAGATATTCAATCTGTCATGCTACAGCGAGCTTATTGAAGCAATGATGAAATTTATCAAAATGATAAGAGAGAAGCTGGATATAAGTATAAAGCGGATAAATATCGGCGGCGGGCTGGGGATACAATATGTTTCCGAAGAAAAGCCCCCGGCTATAGAGGATCTGTCAAAGCTGGTTTATGACACAGTTAAAAAATGTCAGAAAAAGTACGGCGTTAAAATTGAAAAGTTTTACCTTGAACCCGGGAGATCCATTATTGGAAGTGCCGGTGTGACGTTATATGAAGTCGGAGGAATCAAAGAAATCAATGAGTCAAAAAAATACATTTTAATAGATGGCGGCATGTCCGATAATATAAGGCCAATGCTTTATCAGGCCAAATACAGTGCATATATTGCAAATAAGATGGAAGATGGCAGAAATACGCCGGACGGCGCTAAAATGAATTATTCAATAGTCGGAAAACATTGTGAAAGCGGGGATGTGATAATTCACGACATAAAGTTACCACAGGTTTCAAGTGGTGATTTTATTGTCGTAGCAACTACCGGGGCTTACTGCTATGCTCTGTCGAGCAATTATAACGGCCAGCCGAAAAGTGCAATAGCAGCCGTGGAAAACGGCGAAAGCTGGATCTGGACAAAAAGGCAAACTTACAAGGATTTGGTGATGAAAGATGTCGGATTATATAAAAAATAAAAATAAAATAGAAGATATAAATATCGGAATAATAGGTTTTGGATACATTGCCAGCGGTGTTTATTCCCTTATCAGAGAGCAGAAGGATTATCTCGCAAAGAAGATAAAAAAGAATATAAATATCGCAAGGATTGCCGAGAAGGATTTAAAGAAAATCGACTCCTCTTCTCTGGCGGGACTTAAGGATATAAAAATAAGCAGCAATGCCAACGACGTTCTGCAGGACGAAAATATCGATATTGTGGTTGAACTTGTCGGAGGGATAGATCCTGCTTATGACTATGTCTGTAAAGCTCTAAGTTCGGGGAAATATGTAGTTACCGCAAATAAGGATCTTCTTGCCAATAAAGGAGGAGATCTATTTGCAGTAGCGGAAAAAAATAATGTAGATCTGTTGTTTGAAGCAAGTGTGGGAGGCGGTATACCTATAATAGAACCTCTTAAATCATCTCTGGCTTCAAATAATATAAACGAAATCATAGGGATAGTAAACGGAACCACAAATTATATCCTTACCCGGATGGAGAAAGATAACCTATCATTTGATGAAGCCCTTAAGAAAGCGCAGGAACTGGGGTATGCAGAGAAATCAAATCCATCATCTGATATAGAAGGTTATGATTCAGCATGCAAGCTGGCAATTTTAAGTTCCATAGCTTTCAATTCAAGAGTCACTCTAAAAGATGTATACAAAGAAGGAATAACAGGCGTATCATCCGATGATATAAGAAATGCGCTGGATATGGGTTATAGAATAAAGCTTCTCGCAATCGGTATCGAAGAAAACGGTGAAATAAGCGTAAGGGTCCACCCTGCATTGATACCTGCGGACCACATACTTGCTTCAATAGAAGACACATTCAATGCAGTTTATGTCTATGGTAATTATATCGGTGAGATGATGAGTTATGGAAGAGGCGCCGGGGACAGGCCCACTGCAAGTTCCGTAGTAGGCGACATTATAAAAATCGCCCGTAACTTTGACCGGAACAAAAAAGGGATAATCTATGGCTGCAGCTGTTTTGAAAATAAAAAGTTCAAATCAATCGATGATACAATAAGCAAATTTTACATTCTTCTGGATGTAGTTGATAAACCTGGAGTTTTGGCCAGGATTGCAGAAGTATTCGGTAAGAATCTGGTCAGTATCGAATCAATGGTTCAAAAACAGAGGGACACTGAGAAAAGTGCAAGGCTTATATTTATTACACATGAGGTGGTCAATAAAAATTTGTCCAAATCGATAAAAGATATTTCTGAACTTGATGTCGTGAACAAAGTCCTGAGCGTGATCAGGGTGGAAGATTTAAATTAATCATCCAGGCTGTATTTCTTGCAAAAACATTCTTAGCGGATCCATAAGTCAAATAGGTTAAATAATAAACAGAAAAATATGTCTGAGTTATATTACAGAAGTACCAGAGGGACCAGTGGTCCCATAAGTTCTTCCAGGGCAATAGTAAAGGGTATAGCTTCCGATGGGGGGCTCTACGTCCCCGATACAATTCCCCGGATCGATCTGTCCTGGGATAGCCTTCTAAAGATGGATTATAAGGACCTTGCGTTATATATAATGAGCAAGTTCTTTACCGATTTTATGGAAGAAGAACTCAAATATTGCATTGAAAAAGCTTACGACAGCAAATTCGATGATCCCGGAATTGTGCCGCTTATTGAAAAAGGCGGAGCTTTTTTTCTTGAGCTTTATCACGGGCCCACTCTTGCCTTCAAGGACATAGCTCTTGCTGTGCTCCCGCACCTGTTAAAAATAGCTGCAGCAAAGAATGATATCGATAAAGAGATAGTAATACTTACTGCGACTTCAGGTGATACCGGTAAAGCCGCACTGGAAGGTTTTGCCGATATCGAAGGAACAAAGATAATAGTTTTCTTTCCTAAAGATGGAGTAAGTAAGATCCAGGAAAGGCACATGACCACACAGAGAGGGAACAATACTTACATCGTGACGATTGAGGGGAATTTTGATGATGCACAGAGGGGAGTAAAAGAGATCTTTTCCGATGAAGCATTCAACAGGATCTTAAGTAATAATGGATATATATTTTCCTCGGCAAATTCTATAAATATCGGAAGGCTCGTACCCCAGGTGGTCTATTATGTGAATGTTTACCTGACCCTTATAAGGACAGGTAAAATAGAGAAAGAAGAAATCATTAATACCGTGGTCCCGACAGGAAATTTTGGAAACATTCTGGCAGCATACTATTCGAAGAAAATGGGACTTCCAATAGGTAGGCTCATATGCGCCTCCAATGAAAATAACGTGCTCTACGATTTTATAAACAGCGGAATATATGACAGGAGAAGGAAACTGATCGTAACCAGTTCTCCTTCGATGGATATTCTGGTTTCCAGCAATCTGGAACGTTTGCTGTATGATATCTCCGGAAACAACCCGGATATATTAAATGATCTTATAGATGGTCTGAATAAACAGGGAAAGTTTGAAATAACTGCCGGTATGAAGGACAAGATGGCGGATTTTTATGGGGGTTTTGCAACTGACAGTGAAACATTCGAGACCATAAAAGATTTATTTTTAAATTTTAACTATCTGATAGATACCCATACTGCTGTGGGATACAATGTTTACCGGAAATATGCGGAAAAGAGCGGCGATACGGCAAAAACGGTTGTCGTTTCCACAGCGAGTCCCTTTAAGTTCCCGGGCAGTGTGGCAAGGGCGATAAATGCGAAATATACCGGTATGGATGAATTTTCATTGATCAAAGTGATTTCAGAGATTTCCGGTTTAAAAATCCCTCCGGCCTTAAAAGATCTGGAAAGGAGAGAGATCCTTCATAAAACTGTTTGCAGAACGGATCAAATGAGAGATGTCATATCCGATATTCTTGGAATTTAAAACTATATGAAATATATAATAATACTTATAGATGGAATGGCAGATTACAGAATAGCAGAACTGGGCAACAGGACCCCTCTGCAGTATGCGAAGACTCCTGCCATGGATGATATTGCTAGAAATAGTGAAATGGGTACGGTAAGGACAATTCCGGAAGGAATGGCACCGGGGAGCGATGTCGCAAACCTGACCGTACTGGGATATGACCCCGGAAAATATCATACAGGACGTTCGCCTCTTGAAGCGGCAAGTATGGGCATCGATCTTTCGGAAAGCGATCTGGTATTCCGGTGCAATCTTGTCACATTATCCGGAGAAGATAATTATGCTGATAAGGCTATGTTGGATCATAGTGCCGGTGATATTTCTACCGATGAGTCCGCTGTGCTTATCGAATTTATTGACAGCAAGATCGGGACCGAAAAAATAAAGTTTTATCCCGGAGTCAGCTACAGGCATATTATAGTCTGGGAAGATGGTACGGGCGGAAATACTCTTGTTCCCCCTCATGACATACTGGGTAAAAAAATTGCCGGGTTCCTTCCCGCGGGTCCGGACAGCAGCATTCTTTTGGATATGATGACAAGGAGCAGCAATCTGCTGGATGAACATACCCTGAATAAAGAACGGATAAAAGAAGGCTCCAGTCCCGCAAACTCGATATGGATATGGGGAGAAGGCAGGAAGATCGCGCTGAATAGTTTTTATGAAAAATATAAATTAAAGGGTTCGATAATATCTGCTGTCGACCTGTTAAAAGGTATTGGTATTTTAGCAGGACTCAAACCTGTTGAAGTAAAGGGTGCCACCGGAACCATGCAAACGAATTTCAAGGGGAAAGCCGATGCGGCCATAAATGAGTTTAAAGGCGGAAAGGATTTCGTATATCTCCACCTGGAAGCTGCGGATGAATGCAGCCATCATGGGAATATAGGAGATAAGGTGAGATCCATCGAAATAATTGACAGTAAAGTCATAGGGCCAATAAAAGAAGCCATGGATAAACAGGGTACCCGTTACAGGATGATGATACTTCCCGATCACTATACTCCCATATCGCTAAGGACCCATACCTCCGAGCCTGTGCCGTTTATGATTTACGACAACGGCATCCGGACCAATGAACACAAGAAATTTGACGAATTTTCAGCAAAAGAGAGCAGTCTTTATTTTCAAGAAGGATATAGGTTAGCGGATCATTTCTTTAAGAAAGAAAG
>CAZODG010000042.1:0-10798 GCA_964578525.1 uncultured Actinomycetota bacterium | reverse complement strand
ATACAGAAACAAATAAATAATGACATCAAAAATGAAAAAAATTGAATTTTCTAAACTAAACGGTCAGGGAAATGATTTTATATTGATAAATGCTACCATTAACCGTATTAAATTATCCGGAGATCAGATTATAAGGATGTGCAACAGAAATTTCGGCATAGGGGCGGATGGTTTGATCCTGATAAGACCATCCATAATATCCGACTTGAAAATGGATTTTTATAACAGGGATGGTTCGTCTGCAGAAATGTGCGGAAATGGAATAAGATGCATGGCCAGGTTTGCATATGAAAACAATCTTGTAAATAAGAAAAAAAAGAATTTCAATATTGAGACACTTTCAGGAATAAAAAAAATATTTCTCAGTATAGAGAGCGGTAAAGTCAGGGATATAAAAGTAGATATGGGCGCTCCCGAATTTAAACCTGAAAATATTCCTGTCAATATGGGTGACAATAAAGCAGATGAGATTTTAAACTATAAAATAAAAATAGGTTCTGAAGACTTTATCATCAACTGTGTTTCCACGGGAAATACTCACTGTGTCATATTTCTTAAGAACAATATTGACCTCAATACTTATCCTGTTGAAAAATGGGGACCCAAAATTGAAAATCATAGGTTCTTCCCAAATAAAACAAATGTAGAATTTGTCCGGATCAGCTGCAATGAAGAATTAAATATACGGATATGGGAAAGGGGAGTAGGGGAAACTCTTGCATGCGGTACAGGTGCATGTGCGGCCGCAGTCTGTGCTGTAAAGTTAAAAAAAGTCAAAAAAAATAAAGTTATCGTCAATGTACCGGGAGGAAAATTGAATATCATCTGGAATCCCCGGGATAATATCATCTACCTTAAAGGTAAAGTGGAACACAATTTTGACGGCCTTTATTATTTATAAATATAATTATAAAAGAGAGGAATCAAGTGCATTTTGAAGAAGCTGAAAGATTAAAGTCCCTTCCTCCTTATTTATTTGCAGAGATCGATAAATTAATAAACAAGAAAAGGAAAGAAGGATTAGATGTGATCAGTCTGGGTATAGGCGACCCGGATATACCAACATCAAAGGATATCATACAAACTCTCTGTGAAGAAGCAAACGTTCCGGTAAATCACAGATATCCCTCAAGTTACGGTTTAAAGATCTTAAAAGAAGCAGTATCTAAATTTTATTTGCAGAGATTTAATGTGTCACTTGATCCGGAAAGGGAAGTCATACCGCTTATGGGTTCCAAGGAAGGAATAGCCAATCTGGCTTATACATTTATAAATCCTGGCGATCGTGCCATCATGACCGACCCATCATATCTTGTATATAAAATAAGCACTCTTTTTGCGGGCGGAATACCTTATAAGGTTCCGATTAAAGAAGAGAATGATTTCTTATTAGATATTGAAGATATTGACCCGGAAATAGCAAAAAAAGCAAAGATAATATATATAAATTATCCGAATAATCCGACTTCGGCGACATGTGACAAAAGCTTTTTTGAAAAGATAGCATCTTTTGCAGAAAAAAATAATATTATCGTCTGCCATGATAATGCATATTCGGATGTCTATCAGGACGAGAATAAACCAATGAGTTTTTTAAGTGTGAATGGTTCCAAAAATATAGGAATAGAATTCAATTCACTTTCAAAGACTTTCAATATGACAGGGTGGAGGATAGGCTATGCCGTGGGCAATGCAGGAATAATAGAAAGCCTGGGTAAATATAAAACCAATGTAGATTCCGGTGTTTTTAATGCCGTTCAATATGCTGCGGTCAAAGCTCTGGAAAATTACAAAATACATACGGAACATAATAATAAGATTTACAACAGGAGAAGGGAATTGATAAAGAAAACCCTTGATGACACAGGAATAGATTATCACGATTCCAACGCTACCATATATGTATGGGCAAAGGTTCCTGAAGGATTTACATCGGGCTCATTCTCTAAAATGCTGCTTGATAAGGCCAATGTTGTAGTGACACCGGGAGTAGAATTCGGAGAGAACGGAGAAGGATATATAAGAATCTCTATGACTCTGGAAGACAGCAGATTGGAAGAAGCCTTAAAAAGGATAAAAAACGTTTTATAAAAAGGTTAAAGCTGCTCGATATAATTTAATATGAAAGAAAAAGCTCTTTTGATTTTTATAGATTTCGATAATTTTAGAAAAAATACCTTAAATAGACCACATCAAAGTAAAGCTTTAAGTGAAAATGCAGAAGAACTAAAAAATCTTACCTTAAGCGCCGGTGCAGTCGTAGAAGACATGCTTTTCGGAAAACAGGATAAACCTAATCCCAAATATTTCATCGGAACCGGTAAGTTAGATGAAGCCAAAAACATAGTTGATGCTAAAGATATAGAACTGGTAATTTTTGATGATGAAATCACACCTACACAGCAAAGAAATCTCCAATTGAAACTCGGCATAAAAGTACTGGATAGAACTGCTTTGATCCTGGATATATTTGTTCAGAGGGCCCACAGCAGTGAAGGAAAACTTCAGGTCGAGCTGGCACAACTTAACTATCTTCTTCCTAGATTGACAGGCAGGGGGGTCGAACTTTCAAGACTGGGCGGCGGTATCGGGACAAGAGGTCCAGGTGAAACCAAACTTGAAGTCGATAGAAGAAAAATAAGAAAACGAATCAGTATCCTTGAAAAGAAGATACAACAGATCAGCACACAGAGAGACACACAGAGAAAGAGCAGGGAAGAAAAGAATGTATTTCAAATAGCACTTGTAGGTTATACAAATAGCGGTAAGACCACGCTTCTTAACTCAACAACAAGCGCAGATGGCTATGTTGAGGACCGTCTTTTTTCGACTCTTGACTCGACTACAAGAAAATTGAAAATACATCCAAATTCCGAAGTTCTGATCTCAGATACAGTCGGATTCATAGAAAAATTGCCTCATCAACTCATAGCATCCTTTAAATCAACACTGGAGGAAGTTAAAAGATCGGATTTACTTTTACTTGTTTCCGATGTAAGCAAAACGGATTTTGAGAACAATGTTACGAGCGTTAAAAATGTACTTAAAGAGATCGATGCGGCAGATAAGCCCGTGCTGATGGTTTTCAATAAGATAGATAAATTAAACAATGCAGAAATAGAAAGATTAAAAATAAAATATAAAGATGCAATATACATATCCGCATTGAAACAGACCGGATTTGACGAATTATATTCAACAGTTAAAAAAATAATCGAAAAGCATTATTTAGATATAGTCGTCAGGGTTCCATATAATGAAAATAAGCTTATTTCTTTTATTTATGATAACTGTCAGGTACTCGGACGAAGAAATCTTGGAGACTCAGCTATTTTAAACCTGCATGTGAATTCAAGATATTGTTCCGTGTTATCAAGGTATATATACAGAAGAGGTAAGAGAAGGGGAGCAAGGATAGAAGAGCAGTCAATATAGGTCAAAGTAGTTTAAAAATATTTCCTAATCACTCCGATTACTTTTCCAAGTATTTTTACATCATTTACTACAATTGGTTCCATGTAATCATTTTCAGGCATTAATTTTATCTTCTTATCTGTCTTGAAAAATCTTTTTACTGTAGCTTCATCTTCCAGCAGAGCTACGATTATTTCCCCGTTTATGGCACTTTCCTGTTTCCTTACAACAATATAATCCCTGTCAAGTATACCGGCATTAACCATGCTGTCTCCTCTTACATGAAGGATAAATACCTCTTTTTTCCCTTTTACGAAGTCCGGTGAAAGAGGAAAATAATCTTCGATGTTTTCGGTTGCAAGAATAGGCTTTCCGGCTGTTATATTTCCAACTACGGGGACATATACAAGATTATTAAAACCGCGGTCGATTGTTTCATCCTGCTGCCTTGGAAATATAGAAATAGCACGGGGTTTGAAAGGATTTCTTTTAAGATATCCTTTTTCTTCAAGTTTTTTTAAATGTGAATGTACAGTTGCCGAGGAACTAAGATTAACTGCCTGAGCTATTTCTCTTACAGACGGAGGGTATCCGGATTCTTTGACCTTCTTGCTGATAAAGTCCAGTATTGTTTCCTGTCTTGCACTGATATTATTATCCATAATTATTTAAAAATAATAAATATTATAAATTTTAATTATTATAACAAAAAAGAATATTAATGGCAAACACAGGTTCGCTTTTCTATTCTTGTGGTTTTTTTATCCAGGTCATCATCTTCCGTAGATCTTTGCCGACCTTTTCTATCAAATGATTATCTTCCTTTTTTTTGATTTCATTGTATAATGGCCGTCCGGCTTCGTTTTCGAGTATCCATTCCTTTGCGAAAGACCCATCCTGGATATCCTCAAGAAGTTTTTTCATATTTTTTCTTGTTTCAGCAGTTATGATTTTTTTACCTTTTACCATATCACCATACTCAGCAGTATCGCTTATGGAGTATCTCATCCATGATATTCCGCCTTCATAAATCAAATCCACAATCAGTTTTAATTCATTTAATACTTCAAAATAGGCTATTTCAGGTTGATATCCTGCTTCAACCAGCGTATCGAATCCTGCTCTTATAAGCTCGGTTGTCCCTCCGCAAAGGACAGCCTGTTCTCCAAAAAGATCGGTCTCGGTTTCCTCTTTGAATGTAGTGGTTATTATCCCGACTCTTCCGGCACCAATTGCTTTTGCATAGGCAAGAGCGTACTGCTTGGCCTTTTTAGAATAATCCTGATAAACTGCAATTATTGCAGGGACGCCGCTGGATTCTGTATACATCCTTCTTACAATATGACCAGGCCCTTTGGGAGCTATCATAATGACATCTATGTCTTCTTTTGGAATGATCTGGTTAAAATGAATATTAAATCCATGAGCAAAGCAGAGAACATTTCCTTTATCAAGGTTTGGCTCTATATATTTATAATAGATATTTTTCTGCATCGTATCAGGTGCCAGAAACATTATTATATCGGCCATTTTTGAAGCCTTTTCCGTGGAATAGACTTCAAATCCTTTTTCTTTTGCCATATTCCAGGGTTTGCTTCCTTCAAGTTCTCCAACAATAACGTCCATACCGCTGTCTCTCAGGTTCTGGGCATGAGCATGTCCCTGGCTGCCATAACCGATTATTGCTATTTTTTTATCGTTCAGTATTTTCATATCTATGTCTTTATCATAATTAATTTCCGCCATTATTCCTCCTTTTATTTTTAATGATTTATATAATTCTACCGGGGTAGGGGATTATACAATTGATTTTCTTTATATATTCTAACAAATAACTAAAAAAAGTATATAAAATTTGAATAAAATCAACAAATAAAAAAATTTTATATTATCTATTGACACGAACATATGTTTGGTTATATTATTATAGCGAACATATGTTTGTTATATTTATATTAATACAAATACAGATATTAAATAAAGAGGTAACAATAATTGGAAATGATTAAGAAAAACATTAAAAAAATATTTTTATATATTCTTATAATTATTGTTGCATGTCTGGTTGTAACAGCTTTTTACTACAATAGATATAAATTTAGCGGTATAACCACAACCAGATATACAAGAGTAAGCCTGGAACATGAGACCAATATAAGCGAGCTCGCAGATAAATATTCCAATAATATGACCAAATCAAAATTTTTAAGTGAAATAAAGAGAATAAATGATATGGATAGCGCAGACTATATCCCAGGAAATTCTACTATAATTATTCCTATAATCGAATTCGAATAGTATAATCTATATAATTCAAATATTTTAAAATTAATCATTATCCTATAAATCAACTTATAAATACTGTAAATATTATTATTAAATAAATGATAACTGTTAAAGTGAAATTGCTTGATAAATCAATTCCTGTGCCAGGGTATGCCCATACAGGTGATGCGGGACTTGATCTTCACAGTTCAATCGACTGTGAATTAAAACCTTTCGAGAGGAAAAAGATACCTACCGGTATTAAAGTATCCATACCGCAAGGTTATGCCGGATTTGTCCAGCCGAGGTCAGGTCTTGCTTTAAAGAATGGTATAGGTATGGTAAATGCACCCGGGCTCATCGATTCAGCTTATAGAGGGGAGATTTGTGCAATTCTCATCAATCTTGATCCTGATAAAACTTTCCATATAAAAAAAGGAGACAGGATCTGTCAGATGGTAATACTTGAAGTTGATGAAGTTAATATTAATATAGTTGAAGAGCTGGATCAAACTACAAGAGGTGAATCAGGTTTCGGGAGTACAGGTTAATAAACTTTCCTTGTCAAAATCAACTTATTATAAAAAAGAGCTTATTTCTTATATATTAATAACTTCCGATAATAACTATTATGTAAACTTTAATATTATTAAAAGACTTTACTATTATTGTATGATTATTAGATGTTATTTGCTGTAAGAATCAGATGGTTTTGATTATTCTTGCAGGACTCCCTACCGCAAGACAATTATCAGGAATAGAATCCAGTACCAGCGAGTGTGCACCAATTGCAGTATTATTGCCAATTTTTATTGGACCAAGTATCGTTACATTTGTATAAATGATAACATTATCTCCTATTTCAGGATAACCTGGATCACCATGATGAAAGATTGAATGGCCAAGACCACCCAGCGTAACATTGGAAAAAATACTTACATTATTTCCGATTCTTACTCCCCTGCCGATTATCACCCCGGAAGAATGCCATATTCTGCATCCTGAACCTATTTCGGCACCAGGATCTATTTCTGCCCCGTTAAAGAAAAAATTTATCCTGCAGCAGATTTCTGCCAGCAGCCTTAGTTTTATTTTATAGAGCATTCTATAGAACCTGTAAAATATTAAGGCCTGAACCCCTGGTTTTACAAGTAATATTCTAAAAGCGCCCCACATACCGGGTTTGCCTTTCATCGTGCCGTATCTGCCGAAGAGGTATCTTACATCACCTTTTAAATTGCCATTGTTATTATTTTTCATTTTATGGAAGGAATTAAGCTACCTTGTTAATACTAATATATAATACTAAAGATTGGAAAATAAGAATAAACTTTAACAAAAATTGATGATATATCTTTTTAAAAAAAATTATCTATTTATATATTTAAATAATAAGCTGTTATAATCTTTTTTATAAAACAATTTTACATTTATATCCGGATACAGTTCTTTTAATTTTTTAATTTTATAGTTTTTCTTTGTAACCAGATTTTGATTAAGAGTCGTAAGTTCAATATAAAGATCCAGGTCCGGAAGATAGAAATCCGGTGTAAAACTGATCTCAGGATTTCCTTTTATATCAAACTCCAATGTAAAGGTTCTTGGCTCATATTCCCATCTTATTTTATAGAAATCCAGTATTTTTGAAAATTCTTTTTCACTGATGTGCGCGAATCTTATATTTTCAGAATCTTTATAACCGGTCTCAGGATTATTGTTTTTATTTACATTTTCTCTTATGTCCAATAAATTTTTTCCCATATGATTCTAAAAAACCTCCGTTAAAATTTTAAGATATTAATATTGTTTATAACTTCCTGAATTTATCCTTGCTTCTGTTTTTAAATTATTTTTAATAAAGTATTTCTCTATATCGCCATTCAGATCAGTGTATACCTTGCCGAGGGCTATTCCGAATACACCCTGGCCGCTTTTTAACGTATCTACTATAGCCTTATCTGAATCGCAGGCGTAAACAGTGTTCCCATCAGATATAAGGGTCAATTTTAAAAGTCCGTTGCCACGGCCGCTTAAATTATCGTATTCATCCAGATATCTTTTTGTTTTTCTTAATTTCTGCAAGCTTATACCGGCTTCCATCAATTTTTTTATAACCTTTAATTTCATTAAATCGTTAAAGTTATACATTCTTCTGCTTCCATACCCCCCTGCTCCATTTACGGAAGGCTTTACAAAACCGGTTCTATCATAATAATCAAGCTGTTTATATGTGATTCCTATTATCCTGCATACTTCCAAAGAACCATAAAAATTTTTTATAATCGTACTATCCATGAATATATTTTCTTTATTTACTTTGTTATAATCTTAATTACATCATTGTAATTACATCATTGTAATTTTAGAATTTAAATCCATCAAAGTCAATAGAAGGCATGTTTAATATTGTGCTTTAAAAGCCTATTGAAGAGATAAAAAGCTGTCATGTAGTAAGAAATCCGGAGAATTTTTGGGAATATTATTTATTTTCGAAATTTTTTTTAAAATCTTCAGGTTCAATATTGTCAAGAAAGTTTTTAAATTTTTTTACCTCATCTTCTATTGACTGTATTCTGAGTCCTCCTGATTCCAGTACCTGTTCCGCAACATAAATATCGCATTTGCTCCTCACAGCGGTAGCAATTGCGTCTGAAGGTCTTGAATCGACTCTTATAACTTTCTTATCTACATTCATGATATTGATTACAGCATAAAAAGTATTATTTATTATTTCTGTTATCTCTATATTATCGATACTTATTTTTAAATTATTGATAATATTAATGATTAAATCATGTGTCATGGGCCGTGGTGTTTTTATATTGGACATTTCGAGAGCAATAGCTGAAGCTTCATAAGGTCCTATCCAGATCGGCAAATATCTATTTCCATTTTCTTCTTTTAGAAGGAGAATAGGTTTGTTGGACGGCAACTCTATCCTTACTCCTTCAAGTATCATCTTTATTAAATTTTTATTCTTTTTGATTTTCAATTTTTTAAATATTTTTGCCTGTAATTATATAATACTTGATAGCTTAAAGCGATAAACCACACTCAAGGGAATTGTACAATAATATGATATTTGGTTTAAAACCAATTAAAATCCACTGGTAGGCGCAACGTCATTGGATCATTATATGGAGCTGCTTTTCAGGGACTCTATATCTTTTTTTACAGTATCCATTTTTAATTCATATATTGATTGGAGATTTCTGAATTTCTGTTTATAATCCAGGCCATAACCGACTATATATTTTTCTCCGATCTTAAAACCAGCATATTTAATATCGATTTCTGCAATTCTTCTGACATCCCTGTCCAGAAGAGTGCATATTTCAATGCTCCCGGGGAATCTAGATTTTAGATTTCTTAATAGATAGCTTATGGTAAGTCCCGTGTCAATAATGTCCTCTACGATCAATACATCCTTCCCTTCAATAGATTCATCAAGGTCCTTTGTGATCCTGACCACACCTGTGGATGTATCATCAATCCCGTACTTAGAAATACTCATGAAATCTATACTAAGAGTAAGATCGATTTCCTTGATAAGATCTGCTAAAAATATTACTCCTCCTCTTAATATGCTTACAAGCAGTAGATTTTTGTACTTATAATCCCTTGTGATTTCTAGTCCCAGTTCGGAAATTCTATTTTTTATATCCGAATCTGTAAATAATTCTTTTCCTAAAATATCGCTTTTTATTAATTCTTTTTCGGTTTGATCGCTCAAAATATAATCGGGATTATTAAATATAATTTTTTAATATGTAAGTTTGCCTGTATCCTGTATCATTGCTACCCATGTCGAACCTCTGTCAAATAACATGATTCTGCCTTCATCATCCCTGTACTCAAATGGATCGAAGGCAGAGGTCCTTTCCCAGGTCCCTTCTACAATATTTCCGTCCATGAAGAATAATGCTTTGCCTATATCGCTGGTCCCTGTTGTCCTTACTGCCATATGTTGAGCTGCATCTATTGGACCTTCGATATTTGTAATCATGATAATTACATTATTTACCGCAATCTGCTGACCGGTTTCATAGTCGGTATGTTTACTGCCGCCGACATATCTATAATAAACGTTTTCATCCTTATTATATTCAAATCTCGCTTTATATGCATTTTGATCAGAATAATTAATGTCAATACTGCTTGTATTGCCTCTATTGGAAGAATCTGCATCCGCTTTAAACCTTAAAGGCGATTGACCACCTTCTAATGAATATCCAAGGCTTTCCGCTTCTTCTTTTAAACCTGTTGTAGACATAAAAGCGGTATGTTCCTGAATGTTGCTTCTGTTCCAGTCTCTCCATCCGGAAGAAGAATTGGCCATAATAGAGCTATTTCCTGATTGGTCACCCAGAGGAGTTAACACATCCAATCCAAGATCCTCAATTGACTTATATGCTTCCGTATAAGTACCCCAGAATGAATACACCGGATCAAAACTTCTCGCAATCTCGGCATAATATATCCTTGCGCTCCTGACCGGCCCCACGATTTCTGCATCATGAGAAGAATAGACCACTACGAATCTCGTCACTCCATATTCATCAACAACTTCAAATACAATATCGGCATAAATCAGTCCGGATTGTGGTCTTGCATCCGGAGTATTTTCGACCATTATTGCAAAAGGCCTGCTGTCCAGGACCGTATCGGATATCTCCAGTCCGCTTAAAATATTGATATTTCCGGTTATTTCTGTTCCGCCGACTTCGTCTATGGCTTCCTCTTCTTCTTCGGCTGTTTCTTCCTCTTCTTCCGTTACTTCTTCTCCGGTTTCCTCTTCACTTCCGGGCTCCTCTTCCGCTACCTGACCGAATTTACAACCTGTAAAAACTAAAATAGAGATTAAAGTAAAAACCGAAAGCACTGCCAATAATTTCAGTAAAAAAAATCTTCTGTGTGATTGATTGTTTTTGAAAGTCAATTTATACCTCCGAATTATTTTCATATATTTCTTTTTAATAACAAATTTCTAACTATTATAATTGTAAATGTCAAAAAGTAAAACACTAATAAAAATATTAATATGTAAATGGTTTTTACTTCTCCTTTTGTGGATAATTCTTCATAAATAAATGCATCGCTGATACTTTCTCTTGCGATA
>CAZODG010000041.1:0-10845 GCA_964578525.1 uncultured Actinomycetota bacterium | reverse complement strand
GGCCTGTTATTATGGCTATTCTATCTATAATACTTTTCGTAAGAACCCGCGGCCGTTACACCAAATGGCTGGCAGCAGTAATCTTCATTACCTGTTTTGCAATTGTATATGCACTTAATCCGGAAATATTCAAAAATTTGATTGGTCTGGCCGTAGATAAAGGAATCGAAAGTATTTAAAAAATTTTTATAAATGGAAAAAAGAAAACTTACTGAGCAAGAAAAAAAAGTGATAATCGACAAAGGTACCGAGGTGCCATTCAGTGGCAAATATGAAAATTTATTCGAAAAAGGTACTTATGTCTGCCGGCAGTGCGGGGCACCGCTGTACAGATCTGAAAGTAAATTTAAATCAGGATGCGGCTGGCCCAGTTTCGATGACGAGATACCTGGAGCAGTAAAGCAGTTTAAAGACAGAGATGGAATAAGAACCGAAATCGTATGTTCCGGGTGCGGCGGTCATCTGGGGCATGTATTCGAGGGAGAGGATTTTACTCCCAAAAATACAAGACACTGTGTCAATTCCATATCGCTTGATTTTATCCCTGAAAAGAAAAAGTAGTCTTAAAGCTGACTGAAAATACACCAATTTACGATTATTATCCTGTATGGAATTTTAAATCTTTATCATAATCTTATTGGCCATTCCCTTAAATAATCAGATTTTTTCATATACAGGGATACTTTTTTTATTTCTTCATCTGTTGCACCTGAAATTTGGATAATTCTATCGGTGGGATAGCCTTTTTCAAAACAAAATAAGATCAAATCTAGTTTTTTATATGATGTACCCAGTAATTCTTCATCAACCAGTCCCGGTATTAAATCCGGGCTCGGTGCTTTTTCTAATATATGATCAGGTAATCCCAGATATTTAGACAAACTAAAAACCTGAGTCTTATATAAAGAAATTATAGGCATTATATCTGCAATATTATCCCCGTATTTTACAAAAAATCCTGTAAGCCACTCGCTTTTATTTGCACACCCCACAAGTAAATAATTGTTAAGTTCGGAATAGTAAAATAAAATCGTGCTTCTGAGCCGGTGTTTGATTCTGTAAAAAGCTGATGCTTCTGATAACTCTTTATCACTGCATCCTTCCAGGTTTGCCAGAAATATATCTTTTTGCAGCCTTAGAGATAATTCTCTTCTTCTTTGACGGACGTATTTTTCTATATAACTTTTTTTGAAGAAGAAAGCTGGAGGATAAAGGCCGTATACACCTATAAAGGAAAGAATGCTGGTTATTTTTTTATAAATAATTCTTACCCCAAGCTCCTTTGCAAACTTTTTTGCATCATTTATATTTTTTAGTCCGGAATCTCTTTCAGGCAGCATGACAGCAATTACATTTTTGCGTCCCAGCGCCTCGACACATAACTTCAGAACCAGTGAGGAATCAATCCCACCGCTTAACCCCACTACGGCGCCTTGTCTGTTAAGGTCCTTTGTGTATTTTCTTATAAAGTCCACTATATTTTTTTTGGATATCTCTAAATCGAATTTCAGTAAATTATTTTCCATATTTTTAAATGGTCCTTTATATTAGCAAAATAATTTTCTGCAGCTTTATATAAAAGTCATATCGTTCTACTTATAGGAATAGTAAATATAAGCATATCTTTGGACAGAATAGAAATCAAGGCAATGATGGTTTATAAAACTGATATAGAAAAATGGTTCGTAAATATGATATATTATAAAAAAAGAGGAAGTATTTTGTACAATAAACAAAGTCCAAATTATGGGATAAAATAAAATATGATAAACAACCTGACTGTCATACTAATATTCGTATCAATTGCCCTATTTCTTGGCATTTTAATAGTTGTTACATATACTCTTCTTCCGAAGGAAAAAAATAAACCAAAAAAAGTTCAGGAAATACTGGAAATAATGCCTAAAAGAGATTGCGGAGCATGTGGATATGCCGGTTGCGAGAAATATGCCGAAGCAATTGCAGAAAATCCCGAAGTTGCCTTAAAGGATAAGTGTCCTTTTATGTTAAGGGATAAAGAAAAACTATCCGAACTTGAAAAAATTCTGGGTATAAAAATCGGAAACGAAAAAAATAAATAACTTTTTAAGATTCAAAATATTTGTTATTCTCTGATATCGGACCTCATTCTTTTTATCATCATAGAGACCCTTATGATCCCATATATCATCAAACATAAAACCAGTGTCAGAAATATTGCCAGCGGAAAAGTAAAATTAATAATCATTGTCCGGGCAGGCATATCATCCATAATTCCGCCTTTTAATGCCTCTATAATTCTTCCGTAAAGATTGGGCAAATTGTATGCTACAGGGGTGCATAATATAATAAGAAGCCAGCGCAGAGAGTTATGCATTCTTATTTTTGATGTGTTATCGCTGTACAGCTCCTGGGTTTCGCCTTTTTTTGCTTCAGTTCTAAAATAATGCCAGGGCCCCATTCTTGATATATATTTCCATCCTGCATCTTCGAATAAAGTTATATAATCGTCTATATTTTCATTTCTGATAATCTTGAAATCAAGCCGGTATATAATGTCTTCCGGTTCGCCTTTTCTGAATATATAAGTTATAAAACTGGTATTATCGAGGTGCCATCCTTTCTTTGACATTTCGTTCAACCAGTTTTCTTCTTTTTCTGCCTGCCAGGCTAAAAATATCCTGGATACTGTTTTAAATCTTCTATCATCATCATCATCACGTGCTCCCATTCTCAGCTCCTTTCTCATGCAGGAGCTTCTCGCCGTTCTGTGTCATTTCCTTTAGTCTGTGTAATTCATATTTTATTAATTCTTTTCCCAGTTCACTTATAATATAAATCTTTCTGCGGGGATTTTTTTCCCCGGATTCTCTGGGTATGATCAAACCAGCTTTCACAAGGTTACTCAATGCACCATATAGTGTGCCCGGACCAAGATGGATCCTGCCTTTGCTTAAACTTATTACTTCCTGCATGATCCCATAACCATGAAGTGGTTCCAGAAGTGATATTAAAATGTAAAATGTAGTTTCCGTAAGAGGTGATAGTTTTTTAATTTTATTCATACAAATCCTTCTGTATTTCTATTACGGCTAACGTTATAACGTAATCCGTTATAACGTATGTCGATATAATAACACAATAGATAAGATGATGTCAATACTCAAAGATCATTACAATTGATTATTTTTTATACCGGTCTATTAGCCAGTATAAAACCTGTACTATGTTTTTATTGATGAAAATATAATAGACAGCAACTCTGAATTGGCCTCTGATATGATCTATGCAGTAATCAGCCTGTGCGAGGAATATAAGTCTGAGTTCACTGATAAATTTATAGGTCAGGATGTATAGACAACGCTTTATGTACTATCACCTACTATGGAAGAATTTGATCTGGATATGCTCAGAAATACCGATAACGAAGAAGTCAGAGCACTAATAGAAGAGGCTATAATCAAGGAATATTTAACGAATTATAAAAATTCGATAAAGAAATTTTATTTGATATTGTAGAGTAAAGAGGCAATGATATATTATAAGAATAAAGAATTTAAAAGTGGGTGAGATATAAAAATGAAAAATAGATTCTCTGTATTAAAAAATATACTTGTAGGTATCCTGATGATTACAATGCTTCCAGTACTGATTTTTTCAGGCTGCAAGCCGGAACAGGAAGTTGACAATGATGAACCCGGTACAGAGGAAGAGCCGGGCACGGAGGAACCGGGAAATGAACCAGATACCGATGAAGAACCGGACGGCAAAACCGGTACCGGTAATGAAGATATCATTAACGCATTTAGTGAGCTGCTGGAGCAGGGGTCAAGGTCATATCAGCTCATTTCTTTTTTAGATGATAATATGGCAGAAATTTCACCTAAAGGCTTCGATATCTTATTGGAAAAATTAGAAATGGTACAAAAAGAAGACATACAATATTACACGGATCTATTGTTTGAAGATGACTGGCAAAACAAGCTTAACGCCATCTTTCACCGGGACATCGAGTCAGAAGATCTTGTAGATATTGATAGTGACATGCAGCTAAAAGAATTAATGACAGAAATTTTCCAGGGAGGATTCAAACTCGTGGCCCTTGAAGGATCATTTGATCCATATATTGATTATGAATTTTTTAAGAAGTATTCGGAATATCTAACCCCAATGTACTTCGATTACAATAACGTTATGGCCCTGGAATCAAATAAAGTATTTTCCAGGGATGCGGAACTAACCATATCCTGGGATGAGCTGGCTTTAAGATTAATAAACTGCGAAGAATTTTTGCTAAACTATCCTGACGAGACTATAAGAAAAAGATCTGTAGGAGATCTTTATATGAGATACCTCGCATCTTACATAATCGGGCAGAACAATACTCCAACTTATAGTTATGATAATGACACTATACATCCCGAGGTCCTGGAGAGTTATGATAAGTTATTTTTAGAATACCCTGATTACATAACTACTGATCTCGTAAGATCCTATCAGGAAATACTGGCAGAGACTGACAATACTGTAAATGAATCTGTTCTTGAAGAAATAAATGGGATCTATCGAAAAGCTATTCTTTCTTTTGAACTTGATTCGTCTCCGCTTTTACTGGAAGGTGTCAGAAATATATATTATCAGACTACTCTTGCTGAAAATGGTTATGTTATTTTAATAAACGGAGAATATCTGGAAAAAGGTGATTCCGGTCCGGCGAGTGATGTGCTAATAAAGCTGGCTGATTTTTCTGTTTTCGGAGATTTCGATGGTGATGGTATAAATGATGCAGCAGGAATTTTAACATCTTCCGGGCAAAATGGGACAATTACTTATTCTCTGACTTTGAACCTTGACAGATATTCTTATTTCCAAAATATACCGGACATTTTAATCGGGAGCGGTGGGGAGATAGAAATTCTGAACCTGGAAATCGAAGAAAATCAGATTTCTATTGATATTATTTCAGATGGTACCGAAGAAACACTTATATACGGAGTTGTAGATAATCAATTTGTTGAAAACTAAATAACATATCATAGGAAAGAATAAATTGAAAAAAAGTCTTCAAAATACAAAAGCCAGACAGCAAAAGAAACTGCTGAGAAAATCAGCTTCTTCAAAATGATTCCCCGGACTTTATCATTATAAATATAACCAGTTCTCAATATAATTATGGCTGAATTAATTATGAAATAAATTTATTTGATATATGTTTTTGGTTATAATAAGAAGTCTACGGTGTTTTATATGCAAACAAAAAAATATATCGAAGAATTTACTAAAGTCTGGATAAGATGCGGTACTGAATTTCCATCTCTGGATCCTGCATATTCTTACAGGGATAAATTATCATGTGAGGCCCGGTTAGAAGAATTCTTAAAAAAAATAAAAAAGAATAAAAACAAAAAGCTAAAACAGGATGGAAAAAATTCAGGTCCGGCTAAATCTATTTTTCCCGAAATAAGAACTTTCTTCAAATCAACATTTGGTTTTGAAGATAGTCATTTGAATATCATATTCTCAGACAGCTACAGGAAGGCAACAAAGGAATTCATAGAAACCGGTCAGCGCTTTGACCCAAATCTGGACATGGAAGATATTCTCCAGGCCAGCCGTAATGTCTGGATAATAAACAGCATACAATCAATGATGGGTATGCCTGTAAAATTAACTCCTTCTATTTTCGCATACAGCATGCTTTATCCTTACACTGATAATTATCTTGATGACCCTGATGCCACTTCGGAGAGCAAGGTCACTTTTTGTAAACGTTTTCAGCAAAGAATAAAAGGGAAGAGGATTATCCCAAAAAATAATAATGAGAAAAATATATTTGAACTGATAGGGATGATAGAAGAAGAATATGACCGGAAACGTTATCCGGAGGTTTATGAAAGCTTGCTGGCCATTCACAGCGGTCAAACAAACAGCATACGTTTGCTTGATAATTCAAACTCACTTTCAGAAACAGATATTTTAAAAATATGTATTGAGAAAGGAGGGGCCTCGGTTCTTGCGGATGGTTACCTGGTTTCCGGTTCCCTTACAAAATCCCAGGAAAGATTTTTATTTGGTTTCGGCGCATATCTTCAGATGGCTGACGACATACAGGATACAGACAAGGATTCCGAAGCAGGGCTTCTGACTCCTTTTTCACAGGCTTCTATGCATTCATTGCTGGACAAATATGTCAGCCGCACTTTCAATTTTGGTATTAAAATAATGGATCTTATCAATTGTTTTAAAGGAAGTGATCTGGAGTGTCTGAAGAGCCTTATAGAAAGAAGTACCAGAAAACTGCTTATTGAATCGGTTGGCCTCAATGATAAATTTTATAGCAAATCATTTTTAACGGAGATAGAAGAGTATTCGCCATTCAGATTCTCTTATTTAAAAAAACGGAAGAGCCCATCTTCTAATAAGGATTTATTTGCAGAAGTGATTAAAGAATCCATATTGGCCAGCGGCTAATAAAGATGATATGAAAAATAATTCAGATATTTCTTTTAAAATCATATCCTCTACTGAGGAACTTATTGCTGCTTACAGTGTCAGATTCAGTGTGTTCTGTGAAGAACAAAATGTCCCATATTATATAGAAGCCGATGAATTTGGATCGAGCAGGATTCATATAATTGGTTTGCAGGGCAGCGAGCCTGTCGCTACAGGGAGGATGCATATAACAGACGGCTGGTTGAAACTCGAACGTATAGCTGTAAGGAAAGCATGGAGATCACGTAAAATTGGTTCGAAACTGGTAAATTTTATGATAAAAGCCGGTAATGACATGGGAATATTTAAATATAAACTCAATGCACAAGTCAGCGGTATAAAGTTTTATGAACGGCTGGGATTTAAAACAAAAGGTAAAGTATTTATGGAAGCAGGCATAGAACATGTTTTAATGATAAGGGAAGATAATTGATATAAATGATATAAATTCCAGTAATTTTCGTAATTTTTATTAAGGTATTATAATTAGCCTATAAAATATCTAATTAAGAAAGGCTGACTTAAATGCTAAAAGATTTCAAAGAGTTTATAGTCCGGGGGAATGCCGTTAGTATGGCAATAGGCGTAATTATCGGTATAGCTTTTGGGACCATTATAAATTCACTGGTAAATGATATCTTAATGCCACCCATAGGGCTTCTCCTGGGAAAGGCAGATTTTTCCAACCTTTTTGTGGTACTTAAAGAAGGCGCTACTTCCGGACCATACTTATCATTAGGCGCAGCTAAAGAAGCAGGAGCAGTTACGCTAAATTATGGTGCATTTGTTAATACAATTATAAACTTTCTGATAATTGCTCTTGTGCTGTTCTTTATTATCAGGGCCGTTAATAGATTAATGAAGAAAAAGGAAATCAAACCAACTACCAGAGAGTGCCCTTTCTGTTTTACATCTATCGATCTCAAGGCTACCCGATGTCCAAATTGTACATCTGAGTTAAAAGTCCAGTAAATTAAAAATATTTTAAATCCGAACCAAATAACTTCTATATCGGTAAGTGTTTTTTGACCATAGTTTTGAGTTCTTTATCCCTATACATCAATGAATCTGCCTTAGTAATGAATTCCTCCCTGGACAATCCTGACCTGGAATCATAAACCTTGTAACCTGCGCTGAAACTAAGTACAAATGGGTTAGAACTTTTTTGATTGTATTGTACAACTTTGCCTCTGATTCTGCCGATAGTCTGTTTTATTATCTTTTCATCACTGATATCAAGCACGATAATGAATTCATCACCGCCATATCTGGCTAAAAAATCTTCATCCCTCATGCATGTTTTTAATATTTGCGCTATATCAACCAGCGCCTTATCTCCTGTAAGGTGTCCATGCTTATCGTTTATGGATTTGAAATTGTCAACATCCAAAATAATGCATGAGAAGCTTTTACCCTTTTTAGCGGATTGTATACGGTCATTGAGGTAATTATCTATCTGCCTCCGATTAAATACTCCTGTCAAATGATCTAAATTAAGTCTCTCATTCTGAACATAATTGTGTACGATGAATATTGATATTGTAACACTGGTCCATAATATGGCGATGCCATAAAATAAAGTTTGCATGAGTGCACCTATTACAGGAGGTATTATGAAAAGCAGCATAGGAATAAAAAATTTTCTTGGAATTCTTTTCCGAAAGACGATATATAGAATAGTTGAATAAAAAAGTGGTAAGAATGATGCAAATACCATTACCATAAAATAAGGTCCGCGCTGATAGATATTACTGCTATCAACTCTGAAAAATAAACCCATAAAAGGACTGAGCAGTGACATTATTGTATTAATAGAAATTGGGAAAAGCAGCAGTATTATTTCAGTCCTCAAACGATGTAAATCATGTAATAACTGATAACTTGTATACAGAGCCCATATTGAGGCAGGTATGGGACCAAAGATGAAAAATATTGTATTTGTAGTTTTATTTAATATATAAAAAAGTTCACCCGACTGCCCATCAACCAGCAGAGTTCCAATTTCGAGCGCCAGTAGTGCCATTGTAGCCAGAATCAGCCAGCGAAAAAGCCGGTTTTGAAGCATATGTTTTTCGGTTAGTTTTAGATTGGTTATATACATTACCGTGCATATGACTAAAGAAAAACAATTTAAGCCAATCTGTCCGAAAATATTCATAAAATGTCCTCTAAGTTAGATTTCAGTAATAATAATTAGTATTATAATATACTCTATAGATAAATAATACAAGTATTAATATTTATTTGAATAGTTTTATGAATAATATCATTTTACAGGCATTATAGTTAAGATGTTGCTAAAAGAATACCGATTGAGGAAAAAAAATTATATTGTTTGGAGTTTGGGATTTTCTTTGTGCTAAGAAATCAAAAAAGGAGCGGCAATAGGCGAGGTAATAGGAGCTGGCTTAAATACCCTGGCAAAAAACAAGGAAAAGTTGTTTGATTGAATAGTTATATTGTTATTTTCATAATTTCTTCTGCAAACTTTTTTATATTTTCAGTATTAATCTTTGATATGGGTTCTGTAGTTTCTGATGCTTTTTGTCCCATACTTCTGATAATCGGATTCATCTTATCCCAGAGCATTTCATAACCAAAGTAACCTTTAGCCACTGCCTTATCAAGAAGTTCCTCGGGAAAACCTTTTTTTATTTCTTTTTCCCAGTCCTCATCCCCTCCGCACATAAAGATACCTGTTTTCTTGGTTAGGAGAGTTCTTAAATGCCTTCTTATAAACTTTACTACATATGCATTCATTTTGAACATAAAAAAAGATCCCCCCATTACTACCAGATCGAAATCTTCCGGTTTTACTCTTTTATTCTTTTTAAGATCTGCCAGTTCAATTTCGAGATTCTTTTCTCTTAATATTTCTGCAAGCATATTAACACATTTTTCTGTGGTGCCGAATCTTGTGGCATAGGCAATCAATAACTTCATTTATATAAATCCTTTCTTAAAATATAAGGATTATTTTAAAACAAAATCTTTAATAATCAATATAAATATATCAGTATAAAAACTTTACTGACTGAGTATTACACTCATGATTATTTATAATAGATAAATAATCGGGGAGCTGCTATATATACAGCAAAATCTTTTATACTTAAAAATGTTCAATGGATTGCGATAATTCTATAAATGATTCAAGGAATTGAGTATTGCAAACTAATCGATTGGAACATAAATCTCAGTTAAGGTTTCTTCAGGTCCCACTTCTCTTGGATCATTTAAATAAGATTCTCTTATTGGTCCAATAATATTTTTATTATTTTTCTTTATCCACTCAAAGAGCTCGTTATAAGTTGCTTCACAGGTTTCATAGGGACCTTTATGGATTGCTTTTGCCATTTTCCCACCAGGCAGGGTATAGCAACGCATCTCATTATTTTCTTCTATTCTGTTTTTAATTGGAGCAACAACTTCAATATCGGCATTACCGGTCTTATTTGCTTCTTCCACTTCTTCCGTAGATTCGTGGCAGATAAATGACGGCATTCCAGAGAATTCAGCCCCTTTCTTTGAGGCATATTCGTAAAGTTTTGGTAACAATTCTGCTATATCTTTATAATATCCCTTTTTCCTGATGCCAATTACCAGTTGTGATTCTAAATTAATGATTTCTATTTTTCCCATGTTATTCCTTTCTATCGTATTTATATAACGGTGATTACTATATTAAATCGAACATATGTTCGTGTCAATAAATAAAAATTTATTAGATTCCTTATCTATATATAATATATACTCAATACTGAATACTTTTATATTTGCGATTCTTTGATGATATTATAAAACTAATAATTTAAAACTAATCTATATCTAAATCTTATCTATTCAAATAGCGTCTATAGCTTACAATAAATGGAAATAAATTAAGGAGATTTCAAATGGAAGATAAGAAAAATAAAGTTTATATCTCAACCTTTGTAATTTTCTGGATAATAGCTGTAGCATTTATTCCAATAATTATTGTAATAAGTCTACAAAGTCTGCAAGGCCAGGCTTTCAATGAATTGCTATGGAATTTTATTGCTATTCCTTTGATATTTATAATATTTATCCTCGGAATAATACTTATCGTATTAGCTGCAAAAGCTCATATTAAAAAAATATTAAAAGCGTTATTTATTCTTGTAGGGTCTTCAGCGGTTGTTATGGCTTTAAGTGCTATACAACCTGCACCTGGAGAAGGTTACTATCCGGGTAGAATAGGCGCGGCAGCTGAATGGCTCTTCTTTATGCTTGCACAATATTTATGCCCTGTATTATTACTTGCCAGTACAATCGGTATTATTGTTTTAATTGGAAAGAAAAGAATTATTGCCAGATCAGGGGAATAATTAGAACTTTTTGAAGTATTTTCTT
>CAZODG010000040.1:0-10882 GCA_964578525.1 uncultured Actinomycetota bacterium | reverse complement strand
CGCCATTTTGATGTCCAGATACAGGGCGGTATTGTTCTTTTTGAAGGTAAAATTGCAGAAATGAAAACAGGTGAAGGAAAAACTCTTGTAGCAACACTTCCTGTATATTTGAATTCCTTTACCGGCAAAAGCACTCATCTTGTGACGGTAAATGAGTATCTGGCAAAGAGAGATAGCGAATGGATGGGTGTTGTTTATAAATTTCTGGGACTGAAAGTGGGTCTTATCCGGCATGAAACGACAGCTGCCGAAAAAAGAGAGCAGTATCGCTCTGATGTAGTATATGGCACAAACAGTGAGTTCGGATTTGATTATTTGCGAGATAATATGGTGATGAGTGAAGAAAATATGGTTCAGAATGGCCATTGTTACGCTATTGTTGACGAAGTCGACAGTATTCTTATAGATGAAGCAAGAACCCCCCTTATTATTTCCGGAATTGCTTATGGAACCACTGAGATTTACAGAAAGTTTACACAAATAGTACCCCAGCTTGAGATAGATGAAGATTTCGAAATAGACGAAAAAGCAAGGACAGCTGCAATTACGGAAAAAGGCGTTGAAAGAGTAGAAGGAATAATGGGTATAGAAAATCTGTACGATCCTTCTAATTATTTATACATACACGCCATGAACCAATCTCTAAAAGCTTATCATTTATTTAAAAAAGATGTGGATTATATGCTGAAAGATGGCCAGATAATCATTGTCGACGAATTTACCGGAAGATTAATGCCGGGCAGAAGATACAGCGAAGGCCTTCATCAGGCCATAGAGGCCAAGGAAAGAGTGAAAATCAAGGACGAAAACCAGACGCTTGCCACTATCACTATTCAAAATTATTTTAGGATGTATGAGAAACTGGCAGGGATGACTGGTACCGCAATGACTGAAGCAGAAGAATTCAGGCGTATTTATGGTCTTCAAACTGTGGAGATACTTACCAATAAGCCGATGATAAGACAGGATCTTCATGATTTGATTTATAAAACCGAAAATGCCAAATTCGATAAGGTAGTGGAAGATATAACCGGCAGATATGAAAGAGGTCAACCTGTGCTTGTGGGGACCATATCAATTGAAAAATCCGAAAGGTTGAGTGGTATGCTGAAAAGAAGGGGCATACCCCATGAAGTCTTGAATGCGAGATATCATGAAAAAGAAGCCGAGATTATCGCAAAAGCCGGTCAAAAGAAAGCAGTTACAATTGCCACCAATATGGCAGGCAGAGGTACGGATATAGTCCTTGGTGAGGATGTGGTGGATCTTGGCGGTCTTCATGTACTTGGGACAGAGAGACATGAAAGCAGAAGAATAGATAATCAGCTAAGGGGCAGAGGCGGCCGTCAGGGAGATATAGGATCCAGTCAGTTTTACCTTAGTACCGAAGATGAACTGCTAAGACTTTTTGGATCGGAAAGAATTTACAGAGTAATGGAAACGTTTAATTTTCCGGACGATGTACCGATACAGCATCCCATGGTAAACAGGGCAATCGTAAATGCGCAGAAGCAGGTCGAAGGGAGAAATTTCGAAATAAGGAAACATGTCCTTGAATATGATGATGTTATGAACAAGCAGAGGGAAATAATCTATACCAAAAGGAGAAATATTCTGGAAGGAGAGAATTTAAAGCCTATGGCTCTGGATATGATAAAAGACGTAGTAGCAAAAGGTATTGATATTCATATTAATCCGGGAGATTACCCTGAGAATTGGGATATCGATGCATTGTCCAATTATATGAATCCTATATTTTCCACTGATATAATAGCTGATGTCATAGATAAGGAGAAACTTGGCAGAGATAAATTGGATATCGGTGATTTAAAGAAGAAATTAACGGAAAAAGCTTACCAGGTCTATGAGGAAAGAGAAAAAAATTATTCCTCTCCTGTTATAAGAAAACTCGAAAAAATAGTAATGTTGAATGTCATAGATAATATGTGGAGAAGTCATCTGCTTGAAATGGATTACCTCAAGGAAGGCATAGGACTAAGATCTATAGGTCAATTAGATCCCCTTGTTGAGTATAAACGCGAAGCATTTCATTTTTTTAAGGAACTCATAGAAGAAATAAAATTTGATACAGTAAGATTATTATATAATGTAAAAATAGTTTCCGGAGAAGAACAGGAAAAACAAAAAGAACAGAACAGGCAAAATGTTGTAAGGGGACAGGAAGTAACGAATATACTGGCCACTGGTCCGGTGAAATCCACTGTTCAAACTTTAGAAACGAGAACTGAAACTTCAAAAAAAATCGGAAGAAATGCTCCCTGTCCATGCGGAAGCGGGAAGAAGTATAAGAAATGCTGCGGTAAATAACTTTAATATGAATAATAAACCGGGAGGATTCGATGTTAGAGGATTATGATACAAGATTGGATAAATTGCTAAAAAAACTCGTTTTTTTAAGAGACTGTCTTTGAAATAAATAATAAAGCAAAAAGTCTTAAGGACCTTGAGAGTAAGACTCTATCAGAAAAATTCTGGGAAGACCATGATAAAGCTCAGAAGATAATCCGGGAGATTTCGGAACTTAAAGAAACAATTAGTGATATTAAAAATTTAGAGGAAAAAATAGAGGACGGCAGGTTAGCGCTGGAAATACTTAGAAGCGAGGAAGACAGCAGTCTTGAAAAAGAGCTGGCGGAGAATCTTACCGACATAGAGGATTCGCTGAATCATCTGGAAGAAAAAGTAATTTTGAGCGGAAAATATGATTCCTATCCTTCGGTAGTCAATATTCACCCCGGAGCGGGCGGGACAGAATCACAGGATTGGGCGGAGATGCTGTTCCGGATGTATACACGCTGGATCGATAAAAGAGGATTTTCTTATATTGTCAATGATTATCAGGCAGGTGAAGAGGCAGGTATAAAGAATATCACTTTTACAGTTACCGGGAGAAATGCATACGGCCTTTTAAAATCGGAAAAAGGGATCCACAGGCTGGTAAGGATCTCGCCTTTCGATTCTTCAAAAAGAAGGCATACTTCATTTGCATCTGTTGACGTAATACCGTTTTTCGATAAAGATATAGATATAAAGATTAATAAAGAAGATCTAAAAATCGAGACCTTTAAATCAAGCAGTGCCGGAGGCCAGCATGTAAATGTCACGGATTCAGCAGTAAGGATCACGCATCTTCCCACTAATATTGTGGTGCAGTGCCAGAATGAAAGATCCCAGATGCTGAACAAGCAGACAGCTATGCGGATTTTGAAATCAAAGCTTTTCGAGCTGGAGAGGAAGAAAAACATCGAAGAAATAGATAAAGTAAGAGGAGAAAAAAAAGAAATCGGATGGGGCAATCAAATAAGAAGTTATACTCTTCAACCTTACCAGCTTATCAAGGATCACAGGACCGGAATCGAGATAGGAGATGTAGGTTCGGTACTGGATGGTAATATAGAAATGCTTATTAGAGGTTTTCTTGAAAAAAAATTATACAAAGCGTAAACTCTTGAGTATTAAAGTCAGGGGACATAAAGAGAAAATAAGAAATGAACATGATCGAATTCAAACAAGTTAGTAAGATATACGAAGACAATACGGTCGCTCTTAAAAATATTAACCTGGAAATCAAAAAGGGAGAATTTCTTTTTTTAGTTGGCCCGAGCGGATCGGGTAAGTCTACTTTCATAAAATTACTTATAAAAGAAATTGAAGAAAGCGAGGGCAATATATTCATAGCGGGGAGAAATATTTGCAATCTCAAATCAAATAGAATTCCGCAGCTAAGGAGAAATATAGGATGTGTGTTCCAGGATTTTAAACTTCTGCCAAATAAAACCATCTTTGAAAATGTAGCATTTACACTCGAGGTTATCGGAAAACCGGTTTACGAGATAAAAATCCAGGTACCCCAGGTTTTAAAACTTGTAGGCATTATCAGTAAAATAAATTCCTATCCTCATCAATTATCCGGTGGAGAACAGCAGAGAGTTTCTATTGCAAGGGCATTTGTAAACAGGCCTCCGATACTTCTTGCCGATGAACCCACCGGTAATCTGGATCCCGGAACATCGGAAGGAATTATGAAGATATTGTCACGTATAAATCTTATCGGCACCACTGTCCTTATGGCCACACATGACCGGAATATCGTAAATTCGATGCGAAGAAGAGTGGTGGAACTGGAAGAAGGAGAAATAATCAGGGATCAGAAGAGAGGAGTATACGGGGACTGATGGTAAGGCCCAAGTATTTTTTTAGCGAGACATTTATCAGCCTTAGAAGAAACTTTTTTATGGGATTTACCGCTATTACGACTGTGGCCATCACTCTGTTTGTCGTCGGGTTTTTTACAATAATCGTATATGACATACAGGGTATAATAAGTTCGGTAGAAAGTGAAGTTGAACTGGCTATATATCTTGAGGATAAGATCTCAGAGGAGTTAAAAGACTATATAGAAGAGGAAGTATTAAGCTGGGATGAAACTGATTCTGTGAACTATGTATCTAAAGATCAGGCACTGGAAAGATTCAGGAAGCAGAATGAAGGTAGTGATATTTTGAAAGAAATCGAAGGCAATCCGCTGCCGGCATCTTTTGAGATAAAATTAAATAGCCCCGAAAAAATCGATCAGGTGGCGCTGCGTTTTTATGATAAAGATGGAAACTATATAGAAGGGGTCAATGATGTAATATACGGCAAGAATTATGTAAACAAATTGTTTTCCATAACGGCAATCGTAGGATCCATAGCCCTTCTTATAATAATAGTGCTGCTTCTGGCCGCTGTTGTATTGATATTCAACACCATAAGACTGTCTATTTATGCCCGCCGGAAAGAGATCGAAGTGATGAAACTGGTGGGGGCCTCTAACTGGTTCGTAAGGATTCCTTTTCTATTCGAAGGTTTTTTTGAAGGTTTTACGGGAAGCATCATTTCAATTATCCTGCTATATTTCACAGGTAATTTTCTGTTGATCAGAGGTGAGAGGGTGATAGTGGATACAATGCGCATAAAGGAGCTGGCCATAGTCGGAAGCAGCAATATCGTATTGTATGTGTATATAGGCGTGGCGGTATTGGGAGGGCTTATAGGGATTATAAGCAGTGCCATTGCTCTTAGAAGGTACGTAAAGATATAAAAAACACCCTTAAATCTTTTGGATTTTCAATTTTTCTTGATTAGTATTAAAATAATCCCTGAAAAAATGAAATAATATGAAGTTTAAAAGTAAAAACATCATAGCCATAATTGTAACAATTATTATAGCACTTTCCAGCTTTAATATTGTTTATGCTGCATCCCCCAAATCTATTCATGCTCAATCCCTTGAGGAAGAATTGGAACAGATACAAAAAGATAGAGAAGCAACCCAGGAAAAAATCAAAGACGCAAAAAAACAGGAACAGGAATATATTAATCAGGTAAATGAAGTAGAAAGTCAACTAACGGGTGCATTGTCGGAACTGGATGCTCTTAATCAAAGACTGGCCGATGCAAAAAGTGAAGTAGATAAGGCGACCATAGAGCTTGTTTTAAAAGAAGAAGAACTCAAGAGGATAGAAGATGAACTTGAAGGAAAAGTAAAAATATTGAACGATAGGGTCACCGCTATCTATAAAAACGGCGGCAGCAACATAATGGAGATCTTGCTCAAGGCACAAGATTTCCTGGATTTTATATCCAAATTGAAGCTAATGAATCTTTTTGCCGAACAGGATACCGAAAATATCCTATCAATCAAGGAAAAAAGAGACGCAACCATAGGAATAAAAAAATCCATAATCGATTTAAGGGAAAATCAAAAAGAATATAAATCGAAAGTCGAAAAGCTTGTTGGCCAGGCAGAGCAGAAGGCAGATGAGGTCAATGGAATATACAGTGAAAAGCAAAATTTACTTCATAAAGCTACTGCCAACAAAAATGCTCTTATACAGATGGAGAAGCAGCTTGAGATTAGAGAAGCCGAAGTTACGAGGATTCTTGAAAGTTATAAGTACGGTTCGGCCCCTTCGGGAAAATTTGCGTGGCCCGTAGCGGGCAGGTTGATATCCGGTTTTGGAAATAGAATGCATCCAATACTCGGTTATGTCAGGTTTCATTCTGGTATTGATCTGGCGGCTGGTTACGGAACCCTGGTGAAGGCAGCGGATGGGGGTCAGGTGGTACAGGCAGCTTATTCTGGAGGGTATGGTTATTCTATTATAATTTATCATGGAGGGGGTTTTGCTACCTTATATGCGCATCTTTCCAGCTTCAATGTTTCTGCGGGCCAGATGGTACAGAGGGGACAGGTAATAGGGCTGGTTGGTTCCACCGGATTAGCTACCGGTCCGCATTTGCACTTTGAAGTCAGAATAAACGGGGCTCCGCAGAACCCTCTTGCTTATTTGCAGTAATAATTAAATACTTAATGTTAACGGGTAGGATGATAATGTTATGAAAAAAAATGTTTGGATAATAGTAACCTCAGTTATTGTTGTTATATTTGTTTTCTCTACCGGACTATGGATAGGTATCAATTTTGATTCTCTTAAGCGATATTTATTAAATACAGATCGAAGTGATATTACTGCAGCTGATGATGAATTCAATTTAGATGCTTTTAAAGAAGTATGGGAGCTTATCTCCGGAAATTCACTGATAGAAAAAAGCAATGAGGCAATAACCGAAGCGGGCCTGGAGGGTATGCTTTCGGTTCTTGATGATAGATATGCAGAATATTTCACAGCCAAAGAATATAGCAAGATAATGGAAGCCTACAGCGGCACGACAAGCGGTATAGGAGTCGTGGTAACGCTTAATGAAGAAGGACAGGTCCTAATAATAAGAATACTTGAAGATGCACCTGCTTCCGGGGCGGGCATCATGGAAGGGGATATTATTGTTAAAGTAGATGATATAGAAATAAAAGATATGGACCTTGAAAGTGTAGTAGCTATGATTAAAGGCAAAGAGGGAACCGGAGTAAGTCTGGAGATCCTCAGACCTTCCGAGGACAAAATATTAGAAATCGATGTCACCAGAGCGAAATTTTATATTCCCAATCTGATTTCTGATATTTTTGAAGAAGATATAGGCTATATATGGTATTACGACTTCCAGGTCAGCGGCGCTACTCAGCTTGACAAAGAGATTCAAAAACTGATTGATGATGGTGCCAGCGGTCTGATACTCGACCTGCGAAATAACCCGGGCGGCACATGGGATGATGCAATCGAGGTTTGCGACCTATTTATAAACGAAGGGATAATCTCAACTATTGAGGGGAGAAACGATAATAAAGTGAGGACCGATGAATTTGTAGCAAGAAAAGGAAAATATACCGAGATTCCTCTGGTAGTATTGATAAACGGCTTTTCGGCGAGTGCTTCCGAACTTGTTGCAGGGGCATTAAAGGATAGCGGTAGAGCCACTCTAGTTGGAGAGACAAGTTATGGCAAGGGTGTCATACAGGGACTTTATGAGCTTCCGGACGGCTCGGGAATCAAATTTACGACTGCAAAATATTTTTTACCTTCAGGAACATCCGTGGAAGGTGTAGGGGTAAAACCTGATATAATGATCGAATTAAAAGAGGATGACACAGAAGATGTACAATTAAACAGAGCTATCAAGGAAATCAATATTCTTATAAGCGAGATTGAATGAAGAAGCAAAAAAAGAAAAATAGTTCCGAAGAAAATAAAATGATAATAGCCCTGAATAAAAAAGCATTCAGGGATTTTTTTATTTTAAACACATATGAGGCGGGAATAGCGCTGGAAGGTTGCGAAGTCAAGTCTATGCGTGACCACAGGGTGAACCTGAGGGACAGTTACAGCAGAATAAGGGACAGTCAGTTATTTCTTTATAATATGCATATATCACCATACAGTAAAAGCAGAGTCGGGGATATAAATCCCACCAGAACCAGAAGGCTTCTTATGCACCGGAGAGAGATCGATAAAATAAAAGGGAAGTTGACTGACAGGAGTCTGACCCTTGTTCCCTTAAGAGTATATATGATTAAAAACAGGGTTAAAGTCGAACTGGCACTGGTTAAAGGTAAAGCCGGAAGAGATAAGCGGCAGGATATTCAGGAAAGAGAACATAAGATCGAAATGAAGAGAGCTTTGAAAAAATATTGATTTTGATGTAAAATAACCTCCGCACTTAATCCAGAATTGATTATTCGATAAAACAGGGGGCGACCTGGATTCGACGGGGATAGGTTGAGCTTAAATTGCAAGCCGAGTATCAGAACTCGTAAATAACTGAAAATAAACATAAAAGCTAATAATAATAAATTAGCATTAGCAGCCTAATTTAAGCTGCTACGTCTGTGAAAGGTTTCCTGTGCTTTTCAACAGGCGCCGGTTAGCAGGATACTCCGGTATGATATGTCTGCGGTAGTACCGGGGGAAATTTAAAGCGGGCTGGCTTTTTTGATCGTGTCCATGCGAGCAAAAAAGCGAGACTTAAAATGTGGAATAAGCTTGTAGGCGTTTAAGTGTCAATATCTTCGGACGCGGGTTCGATTCCCGCCGCCTCCACCATAAAAGAGTATAATCTGCATCGGAATCTATCATACCTGGATATCTAAACTCGATGACTCAACACTACAAATTTCAAGATTTTGTCAAGGATTAAGTCAGGATCTATGTTTAATAATGATTTGGCTGGCCATAGTGTACGAAGTTAGAACCGCAATCATAGCATTAAAGGTGATATTTTTTACCAGAATTGGTTTCTTAAGGTAAATACCCTTTTTATATCTTTAAATTATTATTAATAAAGATTATTATCATTAATATGAAATATCTGGTTGTATTAAATCCAAGCGCTGCAAAGGGTGAAGCTTTAAAAAACAAAACAAAAATTGAAAAACTATTAGAAAAGTATTTTTCAGATTTTTCACTGATAGTTTCAGCCAAACCTGGTGATCCTACTATCCTGGCCCAGCAGGCTGCAGAAAAAGGCTATGACGTTGTCGTTGCCGTAGGTGGTGACGGCACTTCAAATGAGATCATTAACGGCCTGATGGCATCTAAGCTTGTGGGTAAGAAAATCCCAAAGCTGGCAGTGATCCCCGCAGGGCGTGGTAATGATTTTGCTGCCAGTATGGGGATTCCTGCAGAGCTTGAAGATGCTGTAAAAGCAATTGCAGCTGGAAAAACGAGAACCATTGATGTGGGACAAGTCTTTGGAGGGAATTATCCTCAGGGGAAATTCTTTGGGAATGGACTTGGCATTGGCTTTGATACCATCGTGGGTTTTGAAGCAGCAAAACTACCTGCTTTCCTCTCAGGAATACCGGGTTATTTGATTGCTGCGATAAAAACAATATTTTTATATTTCAAAGCTCCAACCTTGAGGGTCAAACTTGATAATGAGACTTTTGAACAACAATGTCTTATCATATCAGTGATGAATGGGTGGCGTATGGGTTCTTCATTCAAAATGACTCCCTTATCGAAACCTGATGACGGATTGTTTAGTTTAATGATCGTTGATCAGGTAAGCAGAATCGGTGTTATCAAATTGATGACCAAAATTATAGCTGGAAAACAAGAAGGTCATCCTTCTGTTAAAATGCCATTGACTGGAAGTATTGAGATCACCGCTTTAACTGGAAATCTTCCAGTTCATGCTGATGGAGAAACGATCTGTGAAAAGGGCGACCGTTTATCTGCAAAAATATTCACAAAACAGATTGATTTAATAGTTGGAGACTGATAATTAATGATTAAACTTCTAACCAAACTAGTTATGAGGTTTACATTATTTGTGCTATGCAATATAGATAATAAAGCATTGAAGGCTGTACCACATCAGGGTCCAATGATATTGATTGGTAATCATATAAACTTTTTAGACGTTCTTGCGGCTTTGACCTTTTCATACCCCCGCAAGATCTTTTTTTTGGTTAAAAAGGAGACATTTGAGACCCCTTTTCTAAGATTGCTATTTAATTCTTGGGGCTCCATTCCGGTTGATAGAGGTACTGCTGATTTTCAAGCTTTAAACAAAGCAGCCGACGCTCTGAGTCAAGGAAATTTTTTTGCAATTGCACCTGAGGGAACACGCACAAAGGATGGGCGGTTGATCCAGGCACACGCCGGTGTGGTTGTTATTGCTTTAAAAAGTAAAGCTACGATTATGCCTGTTGTTCAATATGGTGGGGAAAAGTTTTTTGAGAACATTAAAAAGCTGCGCAGAACAAAAATCACAATGCAGGTTGGTGCACCATTTGTGATCTGTCCAAGTAGCAACTATCCTGATAAAAAAGAGCGCCGGATGATTGCAGATGAGATAATGTATCAAATGGCAGAGCTTTTGCCAGCAGAGTACCGGGGATATTATTCAGATTTGAGTAAGACTACGACAAATTATTTAAATTTCGATGTACCGATAATCAAATCAATTCACCAACCTTGGTGTCCGACAAAGATTTATTAATGGCACTCCAGAAGTTAAAAGGACTATTTTACAGGCTTTGGGAACCAGGATTACTCTATTTAATGGCAAAATACAGATAAAACCAGAAAAATGGCTTGTTCCTATAGCCGAAAATTATCCTGAACTTCAAAAGCGATATACAATGTTAGAACCAGAAAAAGGCCACCATAATGAGGATAATTAAAGGGTTTTAGCGGGTATTCGTTCGGATTGGCTGGCCATAGCGAATGAAGCTAGAACCAGAATTATTGATTTAAGTGAGAATATTTTTATTCCTGAATTGATTTATGAAAATTAATATATTTAAAGGGAAAAAATTGTTAGGTTTTATATTAATAACTTTAATCAGTCTGGCAATACTATCGCTTACTTCGATACTTCTGGTTAATTTATTATATAAACCTGATCACGGTGATAATGTGCGACAGTATTTTGATGACGATTTATTGTTAAAAGCTTCAAATTATAATAGAGTCTC
>CAZODG010000039.1:0-10947 GCA_964578525.1 uncultured Actinomycetota bacterium | reverse complement strand
TAGTGTTGTTTATTTTTGCCGGAATAAGTATTGCCATTATTTTCATCTTAAAACCACGAAAAAAAGAAGTTGAAATAATAGAAGGATAGAATAAGCTCCTGTTATCATTTAAATTTTCCATTAAAAAACCCCGAGTTATCTTTTGTCATAGCTAGCGCCTTGGACTACTAAACATCTCGGGGCATATCCGTGAACTTTTCTCAGGGACTTTTCAAATTATTAACCTCTTATTAACTCTCTTTCGAAAATAGATATCAGTTATATTTGAAAGTTGCCTCCTGTTCAAGGATGATAAAAAGATATCAAAATTGAAAAATGTTGTCAATAGATTGAGCAGAAAAATCCGAAGGATTTCAGAAAATTATTATATTTTTTTTAATTAATAAAAATAGGAACTATAGTAAAATAAATAATGTCAATTAAATTGTTATTCACAAAATATGATAATTTTTATATAGTATTAAAATATTTCTATAAACTTCTGATAATATCAGTATTCTTATTATAGGACGGCCATAAAATGAAAAATATTAAAAAGATAACCGTAATAGGACTCGGACTTATTGGCGGATCTATGGCTTTATCTCTAAAAAATACAGGTGAAGATTTCAAAATTACCGGTTACGATATAGAAGGTGAAGCAATGAATATTGCCAAATACAGAAACGTAATCGATATTATTGCCGGGGATTATAAGGAAGCGGCATCTGATGCAGATTTAATAATAATAGCGACTCCTATAAGTAAAATAGTCGAAGTTGTGGAAAATATTAAAGATTATTTGAAAAAGGGAGCGATTATTACTGATGTAGGAAGCGCTAAAGAAAAGATAGTCCAAAAAATAAGCAAGATATTGCCAGAAGGTGTATTTTTCATAGGAGGGCATCCGATGGCCGGATCTGAAAATGAAGGTATCCTGAGTGCCACTCCGGAATTATTCAGAAATACATTTTATATTCTTACTCCTACCGATATTACTGTATCCGAACCACTGGTTACACTGCATTCTTTATTTACAAAAATCGGTGCAAAAGTAATTTCTATGGATCCAAGGGAACATGATGAAAATGTTGCGCTTATCAGTCATTTGCCGCATATCCTTTCTACAAATCTTGTTGATATGATAGATGATGAACAAAAGAAGATGAAAAATTTATTTAAACTGTGTGCCGGGGGATTTCGGGATATGACCAGAATTGCTGCCGCTAATACTAAAATGTGGCTTGACATAAGTTTGGAAAATAAAGATGTATTAATAAAATCGCTAGATAATTACATAAAATATCTTACAAAATTTAATAAGTATCTTCAGCAGCGTGACTCGGAATCAATTAAAAATCATTACCTCAAAGCCCAGAAAGCAAGAGTCAATCTCCCTAAATACGTGGAGAAGGATATTTCGAAGCTATATGAACTTAGAGTTTCCATGACAGACAGGGCAGGAGTTTTAAGTGAGATTACCCAGGCAATAAGTTCAGTTGGAATAAACATTGAAGATATATCCATTTTCCATTCAACAGAGTTCAGCGGGGGAGGTATCCTTAAAGTACTGGTTCAAGGTGAAGATGCCGGTAATATCACAAAAGAAGCAATCGAAAAAACAGGTTACAAAGTAAGTGTAAAAAAAGTGTTTGGTGAGTAATAATGGAAATACATGGAGTAAAAAGCATAAAGGGGGAATTAAAAATTCCAGGCGATAAGTCGATTTCTCACCGAAGCGTGATCTTATCTTCCATAACCAACAACAGTGTAGCGATAGAAAATTTTTTGTTCTGTCAGGACTGTATAAAAACACTGGATATTCTAAATAAATTAGGCGTAAAAATAGAAAAAATAAACGGTAATTTAATCGTATACGGAAAGGGCATTAAGAACTTAAAGGAACCTGACGAAATACTGGATGTGGGAAATTCCGGGACTACGATCAGAATAATAAGCGGTTTATTATCTGCGACTAATTTTATGTCAGTTTTAAGCGGAGATGAATCAATAAACAGCAGGCCGATGGAAAGAATAATAAAACCGCTGCAGGAAATGGGTGCAAAAATCAATGGAAGAGAGAACAATACAAAGGCTCCTCTGGTAATAATTGGAAATCCGGGTCTTAAAGGGAAAAAATTTGACTTAAAAGCATCGAGTGCTCAGGTCAAATCCGGTATTCTTTTGGCAGCACTTCATGCCAGGGGGACAACCGAGATAATACAGCCCCAGGTCTCAAGAGATCACACGGAACGAATGCTTCAGTTTTTTGGAGCCGATATAACTTATGATGGCAAATATACAAAATTAAATCCCGGTAAAAAACTAAGTGCTGGGAAAATTTATGTTCCCGGCGATATTTCTTCGGCAGCTTTTTTTATTGTAGCAGCTCTTGTTTTAAAGAATTCCCATGCTTTTATGAAAGACATTGGCATAAATCCTATCAGAAGTTATTTTATTGAGATTCTCAGGCAGATGGGCGGTAAAATAGTCATAAAAAATCAGAGAATCATAAATAATGAGCCGGTTGCGGACATCGAAGCATTTTCGAGCAACTTAAATTCCATAGAAATAGGGAAGGAAAAAATTCCAGGCATAATCGATGAGATTCCGATATTATGCGTCGCAGCAGCAGCGGCAAGAGGAAAAACAGTGATCAGAGATGCAGGAGAATTAAGGTTTAAAGAAAGCGATAGAATAAAATCTATCGTAAGTCAATTCAAAAAACTGGGAGTCGATATAAAAGAAAAAGAAGATGGCATGACAATAAACGGAGATATTGATTTTCAGGCGGGTGAGGGCATTGTAGAAAGCTTTGGGGACCACAGGGTGGCAATGTCTCTTTCAATACTGGCTTTGCTTTCAAAAGGAAATGTGACCGTTCTTGATTCTGATTGTATCAATACCTCTTTTCCCGGATTTATATATAATCTAAAGAAGATTATGTCACAATAAATTAGATTAATGTTATCAAAATATTACAATATTTAAATATTTTATCGTTCAAATAATGCCCGAAAATATAATTACAATAGACGGACCTGCAGGCAGCGGTAAAAGCACAATAGCTAAAATTCTGGCAAAAGAATTGAATTTGAAATATATAGATACGGGAGCCATGTATAGGGCAATTACACTCCTTGCATTGCAGAATAAGGTGGATTACGAGGATGAGGAATCACTGCTGGAACTTGCCAGAAATGCAGATCTTGAATTGGACAGCAAATCAGTGGATGCAGATAAATATACAACTGTACGTTTAAACGGAAAAAATGTCACCAATGAAATCAGGAGTAGAGAAGTAGGGTCCGCAGTTTCTATTGTTTCAAAATTATCCGGATTGAGAAAGTATCTTGTTGATCTGCAGAAAAAATTCATAGAGAGTGGTAATGCTATACTTGAGGGTAGAGATACCGGAAGTGTTGTATGTCCTGATGCAACTTTAAAAATATACCTTACAGCAAGCTTAAATGAAAGAGTAAGGAGAAGAGTTCTTCAGGTAAAGGGTCAGGAACAGTTTTCGAAGAGAGATCTGATAAAAAACGAAATCATAAACAGAGACAAAATAGACAGCAGCAGGAAGAACAGTCCACTAATAATTCCTGAAAATGCAATTGTCATTGATACTTCTGAAATGTCAATAAGAGAAGTAGCGGACAGGATCAAAAAATTATATTTAAAGAAAATAAATGTTAAAAACAAAACATAACAAACCTTATCTGGCTTTATATAAAATTTTACAATTATTTCTAAAAGTAATATTTATTGTATTATTTAGAGTTCAGACAATAGATTTATATAAAGTGCCCCGGAAAGGTAGATTATTGATATGTTCGAACCACATAGGCTATCTGGATGCGGTAATAGTGGGGGCATTTATACCCAGATGTATTTTTTTTATGGCAAAAAAAGAGTTATACAGCAGCAAGATTCTGAGACCTCTTATAACCTTTTTAAATGCCTTCCCTGTCAAAAGACTGGCGTTTGACAGGGAAGCGTTTCACACTTCATTTGAAATTTTAAATACTGGAAATGCTCTGGGCCTGTTCCCGGAAGGCACAAGGTCAAACGACGGTATCATGGGGGAGGGGAAGAAAGGTATAGGATTCATAGCGGCAGAATCGCGTGCACCTATTTTGCCAATAGCGCTGAGCGGTACAAATAAAATAATACGGAAACCATCTAAAAGAATATTCTTTCCAAAGATAAAATTAATAGTAGGGGATATAATAGATGTTAATCATATTGTGAAGAACCGCGATAAAAGAGAAGCGATAGATATAGTATTGGATAAGACAATGAAAGAAATAGCTAATTTATATAAAAAGATAAAGTAGATATTAAGTTTTTTAAAATATGGAAGTAATAACTTCAAAATATTCAGGATATTGTTTTGGTGTAAAAAGAGCTTTAAAAATAACAGAGGAAATACTTAAAAAAAACAAATGCAATAAAAAAACAAAATTTTTTACGCTTGGATCAGTCATTCATAACTCAGGAGTTACACAAAGCCTAGCTGAAAAGGGCCTGGTATCGGTCAGTGATTTAAAAAAAATAGAACCGGGAAGTATTTTCATAATAAGATCTCACGGTATATCTCCAAATTTAATAAAGGAAATCAAAGAAAAGAATATAAAGATCATTGATACTACATGTCCATTTGTAAAAAAAGCTCAAGCAAGAGCCGCAGAGCTCAGCAGTAATGGATACTTTGTAATTATTATCGGGAATAAAAAACATCCTGAAGTAATGGGAATAAAAGATTATATATTAAATGAAAATTATAAAGTAATTGAAAATAAAGCCGAAGCGGAAATGCTCCCAGAAAAAGAAAAAATAGGAATTGTGGTTCAAACCACACAAATACTGGACCACTTGATAATCATAAGCAGTAAATTGTTAAAAAGGACAAAAGAACTTATTGTTTATAATACTATTTGCGATACAACAAGAAACAGACAGAATTCTACTGGAGAACTGGCAAAAAAAGTAGATGTAATGATAATAGTGGGCGGAAAGAACAGCGCCAATACAAGAAATCTCACATCCATATCAAAAAAAATAAATAAGAGGACCTACCATATAGAAAATCACCGGGAAATAAAGCCTGAATGGTTTAAAAAAGTAAAAAAAGTCGGAATCAGCGGAGGTGCATCTACTCCGGCAGAGGATATAATAGATGTGAAAAAAGCCATTGAAAAATTATAAGTTACTATCGAAGAAAATAAAAACCTGTAAGAATAATTGTATATTTTGTTTCATAAAACAACTTCCTGAAAACTTAAGGCCCTCATTATACGTGAATGATGATGATTACGTCTTTTCCTTCATGCACGGTAATTTCATAACTCTTACAAATCTTACGGAAAAAGATTTAAGAAAAATAATAAAATACAGGCTGGAACCTCTTTATGTTTCCATACATAGTTTGGACAGGAATATAAGAAATGTCATTTTTAATAATAAAAAAAATATTTCAGGACCGGAAAACCTGAAGATCCTTGATAGAAATGATATAAGAACAAATATCCAGATAGTGCTTTGTCCGGGAATCAATGATGGCAGGGATTTACTGGAAACACTTTTGACCCTGGTAAGTGATTTTAAAAACATATTATCGATAGGTATTGTTCCGGTAGGAGTCACGAAATTTAATAAAAATTCTAAAATAAAACCCTATACAGGAGAAAAAGCCTCAGAAATAATAAATAAAATAAACAGTTTTAAAAGAAACCACAAGTTCTTAAAAAAAACAGAAAATATTTTTCTTTCAGATGAATTTTATATCCTTGCAGGTTTTGATTTTCCTGTATACAAATACTACGGAGATTTTTGCCAGATTGAAAATGGAATCGGGAAAAGCACCGTTTTTTTAAAGGAAATAGATGAACAAATAAAGCTTTCGTATGTTGATAAATTCAAAAGCGTCAAAGGACCCGTATTGGTAATCACATCCGAATATGGAAAAAACGTAATAGATAGGTCCCTGGATAATATTGCCAAAAAATCAAAAACAGCAGGGAAAAAAATAGTCTCCTGTGTTAAAGTATTAGAAGTAGAGAATAAATTCCTGGGTGGTAATATAAAAGTGGCTGGACTATTAAGCGGACAGGATATAAAGTCTGCTTTAGGTGAAGAAAACACCGAAAGATTTAAAAAGATACTTATTCCTGAAGAAATTTTTAATGAAGAAAATCTGACAATAGATGATTTCCATAGAAAAGATATTGAAGAAATCAACAGCAGAATAAAAATAATTCCTGAAGATGGTCATAGTTTTATAGGAGAAATAATTAATTAAGTATTAGATTGAGATGTCATATGAATGAGAACATACCAAAAGTTGCTATTATCGGAAAACCAAATGTAGGCAAATCTACTCTGATCAATAGAATATGTAAAAAAAGCGAAGCAATTGTGCATAAAGATCCGATGATCACAAGGGACCGCAAATATTACATGACTGATTGGAACGGTAAGATTTTTTATTTGCTGGATACAGGTGGAATAGATTTGAAATCAAAACAAAGGATGGATATGCAGGTATATATGCAAACAAAGAAAGCCATAGACGAATCGGATACCATTATATTTATGGTCGATCTGAAACAGCCAGTATCTCCCATAGATGAAGAAATAGCATCACTGTTGAGAAAAACAAATAAGGAAATAATTTTTACAGGTAATAAGTATGACGATAAAAAAGGGGACTATTATGTTGAAGATTATCTGAAATTTGGTTTTGGTTATCCAATAAAAATATCTGCACTGCACGGCACAAATACGGGAGATCTCCTCGATGAAATTGTTTCCAAATTTAAGAAAGATTCTATTGATATATATAAATATGAAGAGGAAAAAGTTCCTGCTATCTGTATTCTTGGAAAACCGAATACAGGAAAATCAACGTTGTTTAATGCTATTATAAGAGACGAAAGAGCGATAGTAGATGAGATAGAAGGGACCACAAGAGACAGCATAGACAGCATGGTAAAAATAAATAATAAGATTTATAAATTTATAGATACTGCCGGAATGAGAAAAAAAAAGATAAAAGAAGAAGATCTGGACTATTATAGCGGGCTCCGTACATTAAGAGCCATAGAAAAATCGGACATTAGCCTTATACTTATAGACTGCAACAAAGAAGTAACCGAACAGGATGTTAAAATCATAGAAACCTGCATAGAGAAGGGCTTAAGCATCTGTGTTATTTTTAATAAAATCGATATAGCTGATAGAGAAACACTTGATAATATTATAAATATGTTTCATTTAAAACTTAAATTCGCAAATTATATTCCCTTTTTAAAGATAAGTGCACTGGCAAAAAAGGGGATCGGGGATATCATAAAAATGATAGATAAGCTTATGATTGAAAGAAAAATAGAAATATCCGATAACATGATTACAGGCTTTTTTAAGAAACTGGATCAGGAAGAAACGGGTGTTTTTATAAAAGGTAAGAGATTCAAAATCAAATTTATAAGACAGATAAAGTCTTCACCTCCTGTTTTTTTAGTTTATTCGAATATGGATGTAAAAAGAAAAGTAAATATTACAAGATATATTGAAAATAGTATAAGAGATAAATTCGGTTTTATTGGTACCCCTATATATTTTAAATTTAAATACTAAATTAAAGACAAACGGCGGATTATGAGTAAAAAGATTAATATAACTATAATAGGTGCCGGAAGCTGGGGAACGACGCTATCGGTAATTCTTGCAGAAAAAGGGTATGTGATAAATTTATGGACAAGAAGTAAAGATACCTGTGAAGAAATAAAAAGATCGAGAAAAAATATAAAATATACAGGCGATTTGCGTATACCTGAAAATGTCACACCGTTCATAAAACCTGAGGATGGTTTCGGAAATCCTGAAATAATAATTTTTTCAGTACCGTCCCATGCTTTAAGAGAAATAATCACTAAATTCGATGAAATTATAAGAGAGGATATCAAGCATATAAAATGTGTATTAAATATAGCAAAAGGACTTGAGACCGGAACCAATTTACGGTTATCACAGGTAATGGAAGAATGCCTGCCGGGAAAATCTGTATCAAAGATCTGTGTATTATCCGGCCCTAACATAGCTTCGGAGATTGCGCAGGGACTTCCCAGCGTATCAGTGGCCGCATCATGTAATATAGATACATTAAAATACATTCAGCCTTTATTATCTACGGACAAATTCAGAGTCTACACTAATAGAGACATTATCGGTGTCGAGATAGGAGGAGCAGTTAAAAATATAATAGCAATAGCAGCTGGAATTGCTGACGGCATGGGATATAAAGCAAATACCAAAGCTTCTTTAATTACAAGAGGGCTGCATGAACTTGCTAAACTTGGAACAAGGCTTGGTGCCGATCCTCTGACATTTTCAGGAGTAGCAGGAATGGGAGATCTTATAGCAACATGCATAAGTAAAAACAGCAGGAACCGATATGTTGGAGAGAAAATATCAGGCGGAGAAAGTATAGAGAAAATTCTTGAAAATATGTATATGGTTGCGGAAGGGGTCAATACTACCAGAGCCGTATATGATATTTCCAGAAAACTGGATATCGAAGTTCCGATTACTGAATGTGTTTATGAGATTATTTATAAAGATTTAAGTCCGTTTGAATCTGTCAATAAATTGATGAAAAGAAAGTTTAAATCCGAGGTTTAAGATATTATCCGGATAGATAACTTTACTAATCATTTGTATTATCTTAAAATAGAGTAATACGGGACGTAGCGCAGTTTGGTTTAGCGCACCAGTATGGGGTACTGGGGGTCGGAGGTTCGAATCCTCTCGTCCCGACCATATGTTATATTTATACATTTAAATTCAGAGTTATATGTTTAAATAAAAGTGATAGATCAGGAATAAAAAATGGAAATTAAACCAAAAAATAAAAAAACCGAATCTATTATTGATAAAAAAATTGAAGGTATAGAAGAAATAGCCAGTACTATACTTGAAGATATAAAAAAGATACCGGAAGGCAGTAGCGGACTTGTTATTATAAAAGGTCCCAATATTGGGGATAAATTCCTTATTAACAAATCCAAACTAACAATTGGAAGAAATCCCGAATCGGAAATATTTCTTGATGATATAACGGTATCCAGAAAACATGCAGTATTAAAAAAATCTGGAAATGATTTTCTGATAAAAGATCTTGGCAGTTTAAACGGAAGCTATGTAAATGGAGAGATAGTGGATAATGCCGTTTTAAAAAATGGCGATAGAATACAAATTGGGAAATATATATTTTTATTTTTTTGTTCCGGAAGAAAGGATTAAATGGATAAGCAGTTACCGGAAAAAAAATATCTTACAATAGGCAAGGTCGTTAAAAATTTTAAAAAGATTTATCCTGATTTAACTAATAGTAAGATCAGGTTCCTGGAATCCGAAGGACTTCTGTCAACAAAGAGGGCATCCAATAAATACAGAATTTTTTACCGGGAAGATATAGAAAAACTAAATTTTATACTGAAAATGCAAAAAGACCTGTATATGCCCCTGGAGGTCATAAAGGAAAAACTAAAATCAAGAGATTTTAAGAAATTTTTGAGTGAAGGCAAATCTATCGAAAATCTTCAGCTTAAGTTGGGAGAAGAATTTAAAACCGTGCATGAGACAAAGTCATTGTCTCTGGAAGATATTTCTAAAAAATTCAAACTGGCACCGTCTTTAATAAAAAGTCTGGTTGAAAATAAAATTTTTGGATGGAACGAAGAAGATGGCAAATATATTATAGATTCCGATGATATTGAAATTCTAAAAATCATAAGCGAGTTATCCAGATATGGCATTCAGGTAAAACATTTAAAATTGTTTGAAAATTTTGCAAACCGCCATTCTACATTTATTCAGCAAATTGTTTTTCCTTTGATGATGTCAAATAAAAAAGATACCCATATAAAAGCAATTAGAATTGTAAGCAAGTTAGAAAGAGTACTCTGTGATTTTCAAGAGTTGTTAGTAAAAAAAGAAAATAGGAAATTTCTGGAAAAACATAAATGATTGCTAGAGGTTCTTCGGTCCCAATTCAAAAAGACTTAAAAAAATACTGCATATTAGTATATATTTTAATCTTCCTTATAATTTTTTCTTTCATATTTTTTACCTTTTCTCATAAAATCTACTGTGATCCGGATACAGCTATATATGACGACAGGATCAATATATCTGCAAAAGCTGCAGTCGTTGTCAATTATGAAACAGGGGATATTCTCTGGGAGAAGAACTCATCCGCATTGATGTATCCTGCCAGTATAACCAAGATACTATCATCAATTGTTGCTATTGAAAAAATAGATAATATGGAGGAAATAACAAAGATCTCAAAGAATGCTTCAGGGATAAATCATTCCGCATTTAGATTTAAATCCGGTGACAGCATGACTCTGCTTGATCTGTTGAAAGCATCTCTTATATGCTCTCATAATAATGCGATTATTGCCCTTGCTGAATATGTTTCAGGAAATGTAGAAGATTTTGTAGAATTGATGAATATGAAAGCAGAAGAAATAGGAGCAGTAAATACTTTCTTTCAAAATGTAAACGGGCTGGACGATAATTCACCTGACCATAAAACGACCGCAGCGGATATTGCCAAAATTGCCAGTTATTGCATGAAGAATGAATTATTTAGTAAGATTGTCAGCACCAGAGAAGATAAAATTAGAAAAAATAAGGAAGAAATAAAGATTATAAATACAAATACACTTCTGGATCATGATTATATAAAAGGTATAAAAACAGGTTATACGGGCAATGCCGGTTTTTGTCTGGTAATCTATTCCGAAAAAGAAAATTTAAAACTTATAACTGTAACCATGGATAGTGCTTCTCCGGAGGAAAGAGACAGGGATGCGTTAAAATTGCTGGACTGGGCATACGATAACCTGGAATATATAAAAATCATAGATTCAAAACAGCCGGTTCTTGCTGTAAATACAG
>CAZODG010000038.1:0-11030 GCA_964578525.1 uncultured Actinomycetota bacterium | reverse complement strand
TCTTCATAAAATTTTTATCGCTGAGTTCCCTTGCTACCGGTCCGAATATTCTTGTCCCCCGGGGATTATTCTGAGCATCAATAATAACCGCTGCATTATCATCAAATCTTATATAAGAACCATCCGGTCTTCTGAGTGATTTTTTAGATCTCACAAGTACGGCCTTTACTACTTCGCTTTTTTTTACAACCCCTCCCGGGTTTGCGTCCTTTACCGCAGCAATAAAAACATCGCCAATCCGTGCATACCTTCTTCTTGTTCCCCCCAGGACTTTAATGCACCCAATAATTCTTGCACCGGTATTATCGGCCACTTTTACTCTAGTACCAGACTGAATCATTTTTAACCCTTCTTTACTCCGCTTTCTTGATTACTTCTACCAGTCTCCACCTTTTGGTCTTACTGATAGGTCTTGTTTCAGAAACTTTTACTACATCGCCAACTTTGCCTTTGCCTTCAGGATCATGTACTTTGAATTTTTTTATTTTCTTTAAGATCTTCTTATATAAAGGGTGTTTATAATGAGATTCCACAGCTACGACCACTGTCTTATCCATTTTATCGCTTACTACTGTTCCTATTCTTATCTTAACTTTTCCTCTTTCCAAAAAAGCCCCCTAATTTATTTTTTATTGACTTTATCAGTCTTATTATCGGTCTTTGTCTTAAGTTCCTTCTCTTTTACCAGAGTCTTTATTCTCGCAATATCTTTCCTTAAATTCCTTATCTTTACCGGACTATTTAATTGCCCGGTAGCTTTTTGAAACTTCAGATTAAAAAGACTCTTCTTGATATCTGCAAGTTTTGTTTCCAATTCTTCTTTACTTAGTTCTTTTATTTCGCTTATTTTCATTTCTTATTTAAATTATTTATAGTTCTTCATAAATGAATTTTGTTTTTATGGATAGCTTATTGGAAGCTAACCTTATTGCTTCTTTTGCAACATCTGTACTTACACCTGAAATTTCAAATAATATTTTCCCGGGCTTAACTACAACCACCCAATTTTCAGTCACTCCTTTTCCTCCACCCATACGTGTTTCAGCTGGTTTCTTTGTTACCGGTTTATGAGGAAAAATATTTATCCATACTTTTCCGCCTCTCTTTATAGATCTGGTAAGAGCCACTCTTGCTGCTTCGACCTGTCTGCTGGAGAGCCAACCCGATTCAAGTGCCTGCAAACCATATTCTCCAAATGAAAGTTTGGTACCGCCTTTGGCCCGGCCTTTCATTTTTCCTCTTTGAACTTTTCTATATTTCACCCGTTTGGGCAATAACATTGCTGCCATGGATATCTCCTAACCTCTAGACTGCTTCTTCCTTCTTCTTTTCTTCTCCGGATTTATCTTCTTTTGTTATTTCTTCTTTATCCGGTATGATATCTCCCATATAAATCCAGACTTTGATTCCTATCTTGCCAAAAGTCGTTCTGGCTTCAGTAAAACCATAATCGATATCTGCTCTCAAAGTATGCAATGGGACTCTTCCTTCTCTGTACCATTCGGTTCTGGCCATCTCCGCTCCGCCCAATCTACCTGCACACTGGACTTTTATACCCTTCGCTCCCGCTTTCATGGTCAGTGATACTGCTTTTTTCATAGCTTTTCTGAAACCTACTCTTCCGAGTAATTGAGAGGCAATGTTTTCCGCAACTAATTTTGCGACCAGCTCGGGTTTTTTGATCTCTATAATATTCAATTGTATGATACTGCCTGTTTTTTTCTCAACCAGATCCCTGATATCATTGATAGTTGCGCCTCTTCTTCCTATAACCATACCCGGCTTCGAGGTATGCATATCTACTTTTACTTCTTCCTCTGTTCTTTCTATTTCGATTTTTGAAATTCCGGCGTTCCCCAGCTGCTCTTCAATCGTATTTCTTATGATGACATCTTCTTTAAGCAATCTGGCATAATCTTTCGAAGCAAACCATCTTGATTGCCATCCTTTATTAATTCCTATTCTAAGTCCATTGGGATTTACTTTTTGGCCCATTTTTTAAGCCTCCTTCTCTTTTCCATCAGATACAAAAACAGAAATATGTGCGGTCCTTTTCTTTATTTGGTTCGCCCTTCCTCTCGCTCTTGGCTTGAACCTTTTTAAAGTGGGCCCCTCGTCTACCATTATTCTGGAAATAAACAAATCTTGTTCTTTCATTTTATGGTTCTCGGTTGCATTGGTCACCGCACTTTTTATGGCTTTTTTTACCACAATCGCTGCAGTTTTGGGTGTCAAAGATAATATATCTATAGCATCATCTATAGATTTTGACTTTATCATATCAACGATATATCTTATTTTCCTTGGTGACATTCTTATATATTTTTCAACGGCTCTAGCTTCCAAAACTCTAAACCCCCTTGACTGTCTGCTAATATATTATGCCTCTTTTTTAACTGTTGCGACTTTTTCACTTTTGCCTTTATAAACATGCGGTCTTATGGACCTTGTTGGTGCAAATTCTCCCAACTTATGTCCAACCATAGACTCTGAAACAAAAATAGGAATATGCCTTCTTCCATCATGTACGGCTATGGTATGACCGACCATTTCAGGAAAAATTGTTGAACTTCTGGACCAGGTTTTTATGATCTTCTTTTCTCCTGATTCATTCAAAGCATTTATTCTCTTTAACAATTTTCCCTCTACAAAAGGTCCCTTTTTTAAAGACCTTGACATTCAGTCCTCCCGACTTTAAAAATTAATGAATTACTTATTCCTTCTTCTTACTATATATTTATCGGTACTACTATTCTTTTTTCTGGTTCTATATCCAAGCGTAGGTTTACCCCATGGCGTAACCGGATTTCTTCCGGCACTTTTATTCTTTCCTTCTCCTCCGCCATGAGGATGATCGACGGGATTCATTGCCGTTCCTCTGACTCCGGGTCTTACCCCCAGCCATCTATTTCTTCCCGCTTTTCCCAATCGAATTATTTCATGGGTCGTATTTCCAATCTGACCGATACAAGCTCTGCAATTCAATCCAATCAGTCTCACTTCACCCGAGGGGAGCTTTATATTGGCGTATTTCCCTTCTTTTGCTAAAAGCTGGGCATACCCTCCTGCAGATCTAACCAATTCTGCCCCCTTGCCTTCCTTTAGCTCTATATTATGGATTATTGTTCCTACCGGTATGCTCTTTAAAGGCATAGCATTACCTATCTTAATATCTACTTTTTCCCCTGATACGACTAAGTCTCCGATTTTTAATTTCAGGGGAGCGATTATATAATTTTTTTCGCCATCCCTGTAACTCAAAAGAGCAATCCTGGCATTTCTATTGGGATCGTATTCGATTGCTTCCACTTTTGCCGGAATGTTATCCTTTAATCTTTTAAAATCTATGATCCTGTATAATCTTTTATGCCCACCGCCGCTATGTCTTCTTGTAATCCTGCCGTAATTATTTCTCCCTGCATCCCTTTTTAAAGACCTGGTAAGAGATTTTTCCGGTCTTTTTTTGGTTAAATCCGAAAAATCGGAAACCGTTGCCAATCTTCTTCCAGGAGTAGTGGGTTTATATTTTTTAACAGCCAACTTTTAAAACCTCCAAATAAATCAGACTGATTCAAAAAAATCAATTTTATCTTTTTTACTCAGCGTAACCACAGCTCTTTTTTTACGGGAGCTGGTACCGAGAGATCTTCCAATCCTTTTTGGTTTGGACTTGATATTTACGGTATTTATTTTTAAAACCTTAACCTTAAATATTTCTTCTATTGCTTTTTTTATTTCACTTTTTTCCGCTCTGATATCAACAAAAAAAGAGTATCTTTTATTTTTAACAGCCGCATAACTTTTTTCCGATACAACAGGAGAAAGTATTATATCTCTAGGATTTTCCATTACCTGACCTCTTAATAAAATCATCCAAAGAATTTTTTGTAAAAACTATATAATCTGCCGCAAGAATAATATAAGCATTCAGACCTTTTGAACTTTCTATCATGACATTGCCTATATTTCTAAAGGATTTTACTTCATTTGTATTCATATTTTCAACTACCATGAGCACTTTATCCTTATCAAGTTTAAGTTTCTTCAATATTTTTGCCGCTTTGCTTGTTTCCGGATTTTTAAAATTCAATTTATCAAGAACTACGATTTTTTTATTTTTAAACTTATCGGATAATGCCATCATTTTTGATTGCTTTATCACTTTTTTATTTAATTTAAAAGAATAATCTCTTGGCGTAGGCCCAAAAACCACTCCGCCGCCCCTCCAGATCGGGGAACGGTTAGTTCCGGCTCTTGCATTGCCAGTTCCTTTCTGTCTCCAGGGTTTCTTTCCTCCACCTCTAACTTCGCTTCTATCCTTGACTTTATGTGTCCCGGATCTTATTGAAGCAAGATATCTTCTTATTTCCTGATACATGATCTCGGGATTAATCTTCTTGCCAACCATTTCACCAGGTATATTAATTTTTTCTAATTCTTTTCCGTCTGAATCCACTACATTCAAACTAACCATATTTATCTCCTAAAAGCTGAAAAAGCTTCTAAACTTTCTTTAAAAAAACCAGGCTGCCTTTTGAGCCCGGTACACTGCCTTTGACCAAAATCAAATTCTGGTCCTCTATAATCTCGACAATCTCTGATCCCGGAACGGTAACCTTACCGCCTCCCATTCTTCCGGGCATCTTCTTGCCTTTTGCTATACGCGAAGGAGTGGAGCACATTCCTACCGAACCCGGTATCCTGTGGGAGTGAGATCCGTGGCTCATTCTCCCCCTGTGAAAGCCATGTCTTTTTATTACTCCTGCAAATCCTTTGCCCTTGCCTTTTCCGGTTATTTTTATCTTATCTCCTACTTTAAAAACATTGAGATCAAGACTATCTCCAGGTTTATATTCCTGATCAAACTTATCAACCCTGATCTCTCTCAGGTATTTTTTCAAACCAACTTTATTCTTGTTAAACTGACCCTGATGCGGCTTTATTGCTTTTTTATCTATGATTTTGCCAAAACCAACTTTTAAAGCATTGTAACCGTCTTTTTCATCATCTTTAACCTGAACGATCACACATGGTTCAGCTTCAATGGCAGTAACATACAATGCATTCCCATTCTCTTTGAATATCTGGATACATCCCAGTTTTTTCCCATATATCGCATTTATCATATTTATATCACTTTCCGCAAAGTATATTGCTTTAAGACTTTATCTCTATGCCGACTCCTGCAGGTAAACTGAGCCTCATCAGTAAATCTACCGTTTTTGGAGTAGGATCGATAATATCTATAAGTCTCTTATGAACCCTTATCTCAAAATGTTCCCTTGAATCTTTATCCACGTGGGGAGATCTTATAACACAATATACACTCTTTTTATTTGGTAATGGAATCGGGCCAGAAACCTTTGCTCCTGAGTTTTCTGCAGTCTCTACTATTTTTTTTGCCGAACGGTCGATTACTTCATGATCGTAAGCTTTTAATTTTATTCTTATTTTCTGACTTAATTTCCCTGCTGCCATTACTATTCCTCTCCGTTTTTAATTACTTTCCTTACTCTAATATCTTTGTGACACTTCCTGCACCTATGGTCCTGCCGCCTTCACGGATAGCAAATCTCTGGCCTTCTTCCATGGCTATGGGAGATATAAGAGTTACCTCCATCTCGGTATTGTCTCCTGGCATTATCATCTCAACACCTTCTGCAAGGTTAACAACACCTGTAACATCTGTCGTCCTGAAATAAAACTGCGGCCTGTATCCGTTAAAGAAGGGGGTATGTCTTCCTCCTTCATCTTTTGAAAGCACATAGATCTGGGCATTGAAATGGGAATGAGGCGTAATGGAACCTGGCTTTGCCACAACCTGCCCTCTTTCGACATCTTCTTTCTGTATTCCCCTGAGGAGAAGACCCACGTTATCTCCTGCCTGGGCATCATCTAAGAGCTTACGGAACATCTCTACACCTGTTACTACGGTCTTTTGTATCTTGGGTCTGATGCCTATTATCTCTACGGTATCCTGAATGGCAATCTTTCCTCTTTCCACTCTACCTGTTACCACTGTACCACGGCCGGTAATAGAGAATATGTCTTCAATTGGCATAAGGAAGGGTTTGTCTACGTCCCTTTCAGGGGTCTTAATATAGCTGTCCACTTTTTCCATAAGCTCAAGGATTGCTTTACAATCCTGACAGGCTGCCTTATCTGTGCAGCTGCAGTTCATCGCCTTTAGCGCAGAGCCTTTTACTACAGGTATCTCGTCACCGGGAAACTCATATTCGGTAAGAAGATCTCTTACTTCCATCTCCACTAGTTCGATTAGCTCAGGGTCGTCTACCATGTCTACCTTGTTTAGAAATACCACTATATAGGGAACGCCGACCTGGCGTGCAAGGAGTATATGCTCTCTTGTCTGAGGCATCGGGCCGTCTGCTGCGGATACTACAAGTATTGCCCCGTCCATCTGGGCCGCACCGGTAATCATGTTCTTTACATAGTCAGCATGTCCGGGACAGTCCACATGGGCATAGTGGCGGTTTTTAGTCTCGTATTCCACATGGGCGATGGCAATCGTTATGCCTCTTTCTTTTTCTTCGGGGGCATTGTCTATTGAGTCAAACGTCCTTTCCTCTACATTTAAGCCCGTGCTTTTAAGGCACCTTGTTATTGCAGAGGTAAGGGTCGTCTTTCCATGGTCCACATGACCTATTGTCCCTATGTTTATATGAGGCTTCGTTCTTTGAAATTTTTCTTTAGCCATAATATTTCCTTTCTTTATGTAAAAATTAAATCTTTATATATATTAATAATGTATTTATACCGCGATCTTGCTTCCCTTGAACCTTTCGATAATCTCATCGGCGATTCTACCCGGTGTTGGTTCATATTTTTTAAACTGCATTGCAAAAGTAGCCCGTCCCTGAGTCTTTGAGCGCAGATCCGTTGCATATCCGAACATCTCTGCAAGCGGTACCTCTGTTTTTATAATCCTGTTCTTATTTCTTAATGTTAGAGATAATATTTTTCCTCTTCTTGAATTAAGATCACCAATGACTTCTCCCATATACTCATCTGGAGCAACCACTTCTACATCCATAACCGGTTCCAATAAAATAGGAAGGCATTTTTTCATAGCCTCCCTAAAAGCTTTTGAAGCGGCAATCCTGAAAGCCATTTCCGAAGAGTCCACTTCATGGTAAGATCCGTCCAAAAGTATGGCCCTGACATCGACAACCGGATATCCTGCTACCTCTCCGCTCTGCATAGCATCTCTTATACCCATTTCAACAGGTTTGATGAATTCCTTTGGTATGCTCCCGCCTTTTGTCTTATCTTCAAATTCAAATCCTTTGCCATACTCATTTGGCTCAAAACGTACAATTACATGACCATATTGTCCTTTTCCACCGCTCTGCCTGATATATTTTCCTTCTATCTGCATTCCGCGGGTTATGGTTTCTCTATAAGATACCTGGGGCTTGCCCACATTTGCTCCCACTCCAAATTCCCTAAGTAATCTGTCAACTATTATCTCAAGATGCAGTTCCCCCATACCGGAAATAATCGTTTGCCCCGTCTCCTCGTCTATTTCCCTTCTGAAAGTAGGGTCTTCTTCTGCCAGTCTTGACAGCGCCATGCCCAATTTCTCCTGTTCCATTTTTGTTTTGGGTTCGATAGCGATCGCCAGCACCGGTTCGGGGAAACTAATTGATTCATATCTTATAGGTTTGGCAGGATCACAAATAGTATCGCCTGTTTTTATATTCTTCAGCCCGGCAATTGCTACAATATTGCCGCAGTAGGTTTCTTTTAGTTCTTCTCTGCTGTTTGCATGCATTTCTACGAGTTTGCTGATCCTGTTTTTACTGCTGTTGTTTGCATTCATTACCTGTGTTCCACTTTGCAGGATTCCTGAATAAATCCTTAAATAACTTAACTTTCCTACAAACGGATCGGTAGTTATTTTAAAAATCAAACCTGAGAATGGTGCATCGTCGCTTACAGCTCTCTCGATTTCCTTTTCATCATGGGGATTGACACCTTTCGGTGAATCTATATCTGCCGGAGACGGAAGAAAATCCACCACTCCATCCAGCAGGGGCTGCACGCCTTTATTTTTAAATGCGGCTCCGCAAAATACCGGAACGCCATTAACGTTTAAGGTTATCTCCCGTATGGCTTTTTTTAATTCGGCTTCGCTTATTTCGATATTTTCGACATATTTATTTAAAATAAAATCATTATAATTGGCTATATTTTCAATTAATTCCTGTCTGTATTTCCTTGCAACGGATTCGAGTTCCGCCGGGATATCCTCATACTCAAACTTGATTCCCATTTCATCTTTGTAGATTATTGCCCTCATGCTTATAAGGTCGATTATCCCCAGAAAGTCTTCTTCTCTGCCTATGGGGATCTGTACAGGTAATGGATTGGCTCCAAGTCTTGTTTTGATCATATCAAGGACATAATAAAAATCGGCTCCGCCCCTGTCCATTTTATTCACAAAAGCAATCCTCGGAACATTATATTTATCGGCCTGTCTCCATACTGTTTCTGACTGCGGTTCCACTCCTCCTACAGCACAGAATATGGCAATCATCCCATCGAGCACTCTTAGCGATCTTTCAACTTCAACAGTAAAATCTACATGTCCGGGAGTGTCTATTATATTTATTTTATTATTCTTCCAGAAACAGGTGGTTGCTGCAGAAGTAATAGTGATTCCTCTTTCCTGCTCCTGTATCATCCAATCCATAACAGCAGCTCCATCATGGACCTCTCCCATTTTGTAAGTCTTGCCTGTATAATATAGAATACGCTCAGTCGTAGTTGTTTTACCTGCGTCTATATGAGCGGTTATACCTATATTTCTTATATTTTCTAATGAAACTTGTCTACCCATTTAAAGTCACCTTATACTACCATCTATAATGTGCAAAAGCCCTGTTGGCTTCGGCCATCTTATGTAAATCTTCTTTCTTTTTAATACTGTTTCCCGTATTGCTGGCACCATCCAGAATCTCTGCAGCCAGCCTTTCAGCCATGGATTTTTCTTTTCTTTTACTTGCAAAATCGACTAACCATCTGATGGCCAGCGTATTTGCTCTTTCCGGAGATACCTCTATCGGAACCTGATAAGTGGCCCCGCCGACTCTTCTTGGCTTCACTTCCAGTACCGGTCTTATATTATCAAGACATTTGTCCAGTATTTCCAGAGGATTTCCTTTTGTCCTTTCTTCCAGAACTTTAAGACTGCCGTATACTATACTTTCGGAAATACTTTTTTTGCCATCTGTAAGAATTTTATTTATGAATTGGGCTATAATCTTGTTTTTATAAACAGGATCTACCTTTAATTTTCTTTTTTTAGGTCTTCCTTTTCTTGGCATTTGTTAACTCCTTATAAATTACTTTGGCTTCTTGGCTCCGTACCTGGAACGGGAAGATCTTCTGTCTTCAACCCCTGCGGTATCCAGCGTACCTCTCACGATTTTATACCTTACTCCAGGCAGATCCCTTACCCTGCCGCCTCTCACAAGTACTATGGAATGCTCCTGCAGATTATGACCAATTCCCGGTATATACGCAGTAATTTCTGCTCCATTCGTAAGCCTTACCCTCGCTACCTTACGCAATGCCGAATTAGGCTTCTTGGGAGTAGAAGTATATACTCTTAAACATACGCCCCTTCTCATGGGATTTTCCTGCAGTGCACGGGTTTTCTTCTTCTTTTTTAATCTTTTTCTTCCCTTTTTAACCAGTTGATTTATAGTAGGCATAAATAACTATCCTCTACCTCAAGTTAACAAAATATCAACACTACAAAAAATGATTAGTGATAACCTTTTTTGAAGACACGAAAAAAGAGGTTATCATCTAAAAATTAAAATGTCAATAATAAAAAATGGCTATTTTCAAGTACTTTTTTCACCATATTTAAATATTGATCTCTATTTCTTTTACGTCATCCCTTACCGATTCCTGAAGTATTTCTATCTCGTCTTTATTATCTTCCTTATAACCGGGATATTTTAATTCAAAATCTTTAAAACTGCTCATGCCGGTTCCTGCAGGGATAGCCTTGCCCAGTATTACATTTTCCTTCAGCCCGGATAAATAATCTATTTTATTCTCAAGAGCAGCATCTGTCAGAACTCTGGTAGTTTCCTGGAACGAGGCTGCTGAAAGGAAGCTATCGGTCACGAGGGAAGCTTTAGTTATACCCATCAGGTTTTGAACAGCGGTTGCAGGTACCTTCATGCTGGATATTAATTTGTTATTCTCCTTTTCATAATAAAGCCTGTCCAAAAGTTGACCCGGCAGAAAATGACTGTCTCCCGGATCTATTATGGTGACCTTCTTTAACATCTGTCTGGCTATTACTTCTATATGTTTATCATTGATGTCCACACCCTGGGCCTTATACACATTTTGTACTTCTCTTACCAGATATTGTTCACAGTCCTTGATCCCATTGATCCTTAATATATCATGAGGATTCCTGGGCCCTTCGGTTAACTGGCTGCCTGCAGAAATCTTTGCCCCATTTTTTACACTTAATTTAGCTCTGGTCGAAATCTGATAGGTCTTTTCCTGTTTACCATCGTTACTTTTAATAGTAAGCATTCTGAATCTGGAATCTATATCTTCTATCTCAACTTTCCCCGATATCTCCGCTATAAATGAATGATCTTTGGGCGTTCTGGCCTCGAATAATTCTACTACCCTGGGAAGACCGCTCGTGATATCGATACCTTCAAAAGTCTTTTCATGTTTATGAACATGTGTCTTTCTCTTTGCAGTAAGAATCAGTTTTGCAAAAACCTCTCCTGCCTCTACATTTACTTTTTTGTTTATCTGCAGTAGTTCACCTTGGGGAATAATTACATCAACAATATCTCCTCTTTCCATTTGAATCTGGAAAATCAATTTATGGGGTATGTGCTCTATATCGATCTCCATGACTTCGCTGGTATTTTCTTCGGTAAGATCAGTTTTTTTAAGATTCAACTCTGCCAGTAATTCTTTTCTGAATATAAGCTTACCCTTGACGGGTGACTTTATGGTTC
>CAZODG010000037.1:0-11229 GCA_964578525.1 uncultured Actinomycetota bacterium | reverse complement strand
ATTTTTGACCAATTATTTGCTTCGGCAGATTATTTTTTGCTCCTATAATTCTTCCGAGTACGATCATATTCGGAAGAGACAGCGCCGGACCTGCCAGGAGAAGAGTAAGTGCAGGACCTCTGCCCATTCCCAGCTCCATAAATGCTTTGAGTATCGGCACTTCGGTCAATGTAGAAAAGTACATAAGTGCCCCAAAAATAGATGCGGTAAAGTTCGACCTTATGCTGTTACCGCCAACCCATGCCTCTACTATACTTTGAGGTAGAAAATATTTAATAATTCCTGCAATAAAAACCCCGGCAAGTAGTATTGGAAATATCTGCCAGGCAAGTTTTCCGGTTTCTTTCATCCAGTCTTTAAGCTCTGGTTTTTTATAGCCGATAATTATAGCTGCTATAAGAATAACAAGAGCTGCTCCGGCATATATCCACATTTTGGCTGCTCCAAATACCAGTATGGCAAGAAGCGACAGAAAGAATATCACACTTATATATAGAGGTTTTTTGGGCAAACCCTGCTCATATGCCTTAAATAGATTTTCATTTCCTTCAAGTTTTGATCTTTCTTCCTTCATCCAGATAAGAGATATGATAAGACCTATGACAACTGAAAAGACAATTGCTCCTATTGCTCTGGCTATCCCCAGATCATAACCCAGGAGTCTTGCCGTATAAACTATGGCAAGTATATTTATGGCCGGTCCTGAATAAAGAAATGCAATGGCAGGTCCGAGACCCGCTCCCCTTTTTCTGATACCGGCAAACAGAGGAAGAATGGTGCAGGAACACACTGCCAGAATTGCTCCGGATACCGAAGCAACACTATAAGACAGCCATTTATTTGCCTTCGGACCAAAGTATTTAAGAATTGCTCCTTTGGAAACAAAAACAGCAATGGCACCGGCAATAAAAAAAGCAGGTATCAGACAGGTAAGTACATGAGCCGAGAGATATTCAAGAAGTGCATACCAGCCGCTTTTTAATGCCTCTACGAAAATTTCCATTTAATCCTTCACTTCCATAAGAAAATTTAATATAGTTTTTAAATATAGAATTAAAGCACTTTACACCGCACATAATTTTTTACGGTCAACCTTATTCACTCTGTTATGATCTTTTTTAACTTCATTATCTGTTTCTATTATTGAGAAGACGCTGTCCATTATCTGTTTTATCTCAATGTCGAGATTGGAATTCAGACTATAATTAACCCATTTCCCATCTTTATTAAAAGTAACAAGTCCATTATTTTCCAAAACTTTTAAATGACTCGATATAGTAGGCTGGGAAAGCCCGATGATTTCTCTGATTTCACAAACACATAAATCATTCTTTTCTCTTAATAAATAGAGTATCCTGATCCTGTTTTCATCTGCCAGTGCCTTTAAAACTCTTGTTATTTTTTTTAAAGTGCTCATTTTAACCTCCATAAATTAAAATAAATTATAATTACATATTTAAATATGTCAATATGCTTAACCGGATATTATTTTTTGTCGAAAAGAAATCTTAGACGAATTAAAAAAAATACCTGCGTTTTTAAGAAAAATGGTAAAGACTGGCATATGAATCTAAAATGTCCTAAATTTCTTGTAAGCAGATTTAATTAAGGGCAGAATCCTGTTTTCCATTGCTTAATTTTCCCAGTTTCAGGAATAATAACATTATAGAAGCAGCAATAGAAATTAATGCTCCGGTTAAAAATGCAGCTCTGAAACTGTAAACTTTCCAGATAAATCCAAATATTATGGATGCAGGAAGAGTGGCAATACCCAGTGAAAGATTATAAAATCCATAAGCTGTGCCCAGATTCCCTCCGGGAACGATATCTGCTATAAGAGCTCTTTCGACTCCCTCGGTCAGTCCGAAATACAATCCGTAGACAATAAATAAAATATAAATAAGATAACGTTTGTCAAAATATGCAAAACCCAGATAGGTTAGGAAATAAACAAACCAGCCTGATAAAATCATTATTTTTCTTCCGATTTTATCAGACAGATGTCCTCCTAAAACACAAAAGACAGCTTTGGATATATGAAGAATTGCCCAGAGAAGCGGAATAGCCGCAATCTGATATCCCAGTTCTGATGCTCTTAGCAGCAGAAAGGCATCAGTTGAATTTCCAAGTGTAAATATTACAAGAATTACAAGATAGAGATTGAACCTCTTGCCCATTTTTTTAAAATCAGAAAATCTTAAAACTTCTTTTTTGCCTTTTGTACTATTATTTACAGCATTATATTTTTTCGGTGATACTGCTCCGTTCCTTTCAAAATTACCCCTCCCATATGTACTTCGTACCCCAAATATCATAAGTAATACTGCTATAATCCCCGGTACTACCGATATTAAAAATATGGTTTTTATTTCAATAAAAAAATAAAGGAGAAGACTGGCAGTCATGGATCCCAGTACTGCACCGACATGGTCCATACTCCTCTGAAATCCGAAAGCAAAACCTCTTCGGCTCACCGGTGAGAAATCGGCTATCATTGCATCCCTGGGAGACGTTCTTATGCCTTTGCCCACCCTATCCGAAAATCTTAAAAAAAGAAGCACCCCCCATGATTTTGCCAGCCCAATCAGAGGCCTTAATAAATTTGATAAGGCATAGCCCCCGACTGCAAAAGGTTTCCTTTTTTTTATTTTATCGGAGAAGTAACCGGTAAATAATTTGAGGATACTGTTGGTGCTTTCGGCAATACCTTCCAGTATACCCAGAAATACCGGTCCCAACCCCAGAACAGATTTTACAAATGACGGTATCAGAGGATATATCATTTCAGAAGACCAGTCGTTGAACAGACTGACTGCTCCCAGCATATAAACGCTTTTTAAATCATTGTTTTTTTGAGTATTATTTTTTTTGGAACTGAACCGTTTAAACATTCTTTTAAGTTTTTTCATTAAGATGATTGCACTAAAATAAAATTATATTTGGATTGTGAAGTCTTAAATTAGTTCAGCTATAAATTCTTCGTGATAAAAACACTGATCCAATTATATAGGTTCTAAAATCGATTTTTAAACCGATTTTAAAACATGTTAATCTTATTATTACGAATATGAAACTTATCTATTCCTTTTTGCGAAACTCGAGAATCAGGAGAACCAGACTTACTACAACAACCACCAGCATTATTGCGCCGGCAATATAAATATTAAGACCACCCAGCCAACCTACGGCAGTATTTAATATATTGGACCATTCGAAAAGATCCACAAACTTATTCACAACAGCCATAATAGAAGCCAGGAGTATAATAAGTAATATTATTATCATTACTACTCGATTAAACTTATTCATATTTCACCTCCCCTCCTGTTATTCTGCTTGAGTTATCAGGAATTCTAAATCTTTTGTGAATTGTAATTATTTTTAATTGAATATAAATATATATTATTGATTTAAAAATTTAAACACAATTAAAGATATTAAAAGTATTCAACCTCAGCAAGCGGAATCAATAATAACTGGCTATCGAACAAAGTGTGATCCCCCAGATTATCCAGAATGCGGTTTGAACAGCACTTATTACAATAGCCGCTACTGCAAATCCTCCACCTGTTAAATTTGAATCCGGTTGCGATATCTTGGATTTTGCTGCTATACCCATAATAAGAGAAATAAGGCTAAAGCCAAATAATGACATAATAAATGCCGCAACTGCAAGGCCGCTTGTAGTTTTTTGTTCGTTCTGAATATAAACGGTGCGGGTATGCTCCTGCGGTTTAACCTGGCTGCTTTGTGAATCAACATCGGTACTTTTCTTTTTTTCTTCCGATACTTTTAATTTACCGCCACAGTAATCACAAAATTTTTTGTCACCTGTAATTCTGGCACCACAGCTGGGGCATTCAAAAAAATTGATTTCATTCATTAATAAGATATCTCCTTCTATATGTAAAAAAAATAAAAAACTGAAAAAACTAAAAAAACCAGATATGCGTAAAAAACAAATTTCTAAAATATTTAATTATCTAACATTCAAATCTTTGAAATAACAGTTTTATATTTTATAAATTATCAATAATTTGTGGTAAAAAATGGTTTTGTTTTATCCGATTTATCGTCGGTTAACTTAAAAGGATTGCTTCCATTAGCATCCATTATAAAAATTTCACTTTCATCTTCAGATTCTGAAATATATACTATTTCAGAACCATCAGGAGAAAAAGTAGGCTTATAATCATTCACAGAATTATCTGTAAGCTTACTTTTAAAATTACCATTTATATCCATTAAACAAATTTCCCAATCTCCGTCTTCGTCGGAACTATAAACTATATCCTGACCGGAAGGGGCAAAAAAGGGATCACCATCATTAGCATTGTTATCAGTTAATTTTAAAACTTCTGAGCTATCCAGATTTATAATATAAATCTCCCAATCACCGTCTGAATTGGAACTAAAAGCAATTTTTGAACCATCGGGTGAATAAACAGGTTCATTTTCACTTTCTTTGCTGCTAAATAATTTATTAATCTCCTTTGTTTCAATATCGTAGGAATATATACCGGTTTTTTCTTTCTTTGAAAATACATAAGATATCTTTTTACCATCAGGAGAAAAGGAATACGGCCATTCACCAAAACCACTACTATTTTTTAATTTTATAGTATCTCCGCTATTCACACTCAATAGATAGATCTCATATAAACCATCTATATTGGATGTGTAAGCTAATTTCTCTCCATCTGGTGAAAGGCAAAAACCTATTTCATCGGCAGAGCTATTAATGGAGAGATTTCTAGGCCCAGTGCTTATCGTATCTTTAAGAAAAATATCATAATCACCGTTAACATTCGAAGAAAAGTAAAGTTTAAGTGATTTTTCTGAAACTGTATTTTCTTCTACTGCATAAGGAATTGCCCTGTTAAAATATTTAACAACAAAAATCACCCCAACTATTATCGCTGCCAGTAAAAGTAGTAAAATCGTTATTTTTCTGGTAGTAGTGGCCCTATTCTTTCCTATTTTATTTTCCTCTACTGCATAGTTTTGTAAATTCTCTTGATTGATTTCTCTCTGATTTACATCATCCCTTATCTTAGTTCCGCAATATTCACAAACTATACTGTTTTCACTTAAAGATGCGCCGCAACTGGGGCAATGCAAACCCTCTTCTTCAGTCATAATTTAAATTTACTCCATATGATTTTATTTATATATTATGATTCATTTTTTAATGATTTTAATATTATACTTTTAAAGAGCTTTAACTGTAAAGACCGATAAAAAAAATATAATATAGAAGAAGATTGCATGACATAAAATATTATATAAACTATAGAATTGTATATCAAAAAAGATGATTTTATATTATAAAAAAATATATTAAAATAGACCACATAAGTTAGTTGTTTTAAAATATTCATATAAATTGCTTCTTATTTTTAATATGAAAAGGAGAATGTGAAACCATGTCAGTAATTGATCGAATTAAATATGACGGCCCACTCCAATATCTTGCAGGAGAAGAAAGACAGTGGTTAGTTTATAGGTTCCCGGGTGAAGATCTCGTACTGGGAGCACAACTTATAGTCAATGCTTCCCAGGAAGCTATATTTTATTATACTGGTCAGGTGCTTGATTCTTTTGGGCCCGGCAGGTATACATTAAAAAAAGGTAATCTTCCTCTGGTTCAACATATTTTAAACATTCCATTTGGTTTTAGAACTCCATTCACATCTGAGGTTTATTTTGTAAATAAGATATCAAAACTGGACATGAAGTGGGGAACCTCTACACCTTTTCATGTACAGGACCCTAAATTCGGAATTCTAATTGCTTTAAGAGCTTTTGGTCAGTTTGGCATTAAAATTATAGATTCGAAAAAGTTTTTAGTTGAAATTATAGGTGTTTTGGGGAGTACCGATCTTGTTGATCACAGAGTCGTTTCAAGGTATTTTAAAGGTTTGCTTACAACAAGAATTAAAGACACCATTGCTAATTCAGTCATTAATAACAAACTATCAATCTTTGATATAACAGCGTCCATTGATTCAATCTCTGAAACATGCAAGAAAAGAGTTGTAGAAGAATTTGATAAATTTGGTATTAAAGTTGTTAACTTCTTTATTGAATCAATAAATGTTCCCAATGAAGATATCGTGCGACTAAGAGACATCCTTGAAAGAAAAGCTGAATTCACACAAATAGGCGACGATAGATACGTTACAATGCGGCAGCTTGATGTACTTGAAAAACTTGCATCCAATCCAGGCGAGGGAGGCTCGGGTATGGGCATAGGCGCAGGTCTTGGTGCCGGAGTTGTAACAGGTAAAGTATTAGGAGAAATGTTTAGAGGTACAAAGTCTGAAGCTTCTGCAAAAATTAAGAATATTTGTACAAATTGTGGCTATGAAAATTCACCGGAAGTAGTATTCTGCGGTAAATGCGGCAATAAAATAGCAAAAGATAAAATAATTTGCCCGAATTGTTCTAAAGAAAATTCTCCAGGGGCTTTATACTGTGCTTTTTGCGGAAAATCAATACAGAGTAATTTGAAAATTATTACATGTCCCAAATGCGGTAAAGAAAATTCAGGCGGAGCTATCTTTTGTCAATTCTGCGGAAATTCTCTGAGTAAAAAGAAGGCAAAACCGAAAACAAAAAAGAAACTAAAATCTTAAATTTATTGAGATAATGTAAAAGTTTTTATCCCAACTAAAATTTTAGGATTATCTCTTTACAAATATCAAATATTAAAGAATAATTTCGAAAAAATTTATTACTTTTTTTATTTTTCTATATCTTTTTTTCAAAAAAAATATATAATGTTTATATAAGAACTATATAACATTATTTTTATAGTATTATAAGAGATTTAATGAAGCAAATATTTTTTATAGGTTCCATTCGAAAGAAAATAATCGATAAAAATATAAAAAATGTTTGAGGCAAGAACTATTAAGAATAAAAACAACCACAATATTATTGCTTCAGGAACCAACATAGAGGGGAAGATTTACTCACCCTCCTCCTTAAAAATAGACGGCTCGGTAATAGGAGAAATCATATCCAGAAAAGGATTAACAATTGGAAAAGAAGGCAAAGTCAGGGCAAGTATTAAAACCAAAAACATGGTAATTGAAGGAAGCGTTGTTGGTAATATAATTTCGATAGGTGAAGTCAAAATTACTTCCTCCGGTAAAATGGCTGGTAATATAATTCAAAAAAATATATCCCTCACCGTTGATGATGAGGGATTATTTAAGGGCAATAGTATTTTAATAGATGATAGAAAAATATTCATAATAAAAGATACGGAAAAAATTTCTAATATCAAAATAGTACCCAAAAAAATACTGCAATATCAAAAGCACTAACTTATTGAAATAAATACTGAATACTGCTGAGAATTTATGGCATAAGTTTTTATAGAAGTATTCAATGTTTTCATTCTATATCAGGTTATAGCTTCATATCATCTATATCGCCCATTTGGAATTCTTTTATCTTTGTTTCTTTTAATTCTTTAGGTTCTTCTTTGGGTTTCTTAAAACTAAAGGTTTTGGAAGCTGCTTTCTCTTCTAATTCCTTTCCTTTGGATTTCTTCTTTTCTTTTCCCTCATCTCCGGTAATTCTGGTGACTTTACCGCTGAATACTCCGCCTTCGCTTATAATAAGTGAATCCGTTTTTATATTGCCATCTACAATTCCTGTATCTGTAATCTCTATCTTGCCGGTACCCTTTAAATTTCCCTCAAACTTCCCGATTACTTTGGCGTCAATAGTCGTGACATCCGCACTTACAATCCCTTCTCTCTGAATAACCATCTGGCCATCGACATTTAATTCACCAACAATTTCACATCCTATTTCTATGGATTGGGAAACATCCAATTTTCCTTCTATTCTTGCTTTATTTCCCGTTATAGTCAGCAATGTTCTGGGTTCTCCCCTGCTGGAATCTCGGTCATCCGAATCTCTACCTGAAAATACCATATTTTCCTCCTAGTTTATAGTTAATAAGTTTTTTATATAAAGATATTAGTTTAAACTACTTAAAGTCCCTTCAACCTGTGAAAATAATTTCATTATATCATCTGATGCCTCCGCATTGGGAAATGCAATAAAAACAGGCTCTTTTTTCGATGATATGGATTCCTGATAATGCATAAGGTATCTAATCTTTTGTTTGAATATTCTTAAATTGTGACCGTATGTTTCCTGAAGTATATCAACCACCATTTCCGGAATTTTCTTCCTTTTTTCAAATGCATTTATAATAACTCCGGCTACCTGTATTGTGATGTCATATTTCTTTTCCAGATTTTTAATTATCTTTATAAGATAGTTAATATCAAGAAACGAAAATAATTCAGGTTTTATAACAACAATTATCGTTCTTGCATAGATTATTGATGCAGTCGAAAGAAGAGAAAAATTAGGTTGTGAATCTATAACTATATAATCATAGTCGTTTTCATCAAGGCTATCCTCAAGTATATCCTTTATTATCGTATTTCGGTAAGAAGCTTTATAAATTTTATTTTCTGTTAAAGATTTATTAAGAAGAAAATCGGTCAGATATTCCTCAATAAGTGAAATATTATTTGAGGCAGGAAGAAGGTCAATATTATCATTAATTTTTACGATATAATCCTCAAAATTTATCACTTTTCCCTTTAGATAATCCACTATAAGGTTATCAAGATTGTTTTTGCTATTATTTGCTTCTTTGTTTAAAGCCTGGACTAAATTAATTTGTGGATCGAAATCCATGAAAAGAACTTTCTTTTTCTTTTTCTCTGCTAAATACCATCCGTAGTTATAACATATAGTAGTTTTACCAGTTCCACCTTTAGTATTAAAGAAAACGACTTTTTTCATTTATTGCTCTTGTTTTAAAATCAAGGTTTTAAATTACTTTAATAACAACTATTTGTGCTTACCTGAAAGCTTTTTAAAAATTAAATAGAACTATATTATATTATAATGATATTTTATTCGAAATAAAAGATTTACATAAAGATTTTTAATAAAAATATTTCTTTTGTATATAAAAAAGCTTGAAACAACTAGAACAAAAATATTCCTTTTACTTTACAGAGTTCCGATACTTAACCCTTTAACACTCCGAGAGGTCTCAGCCTTATTGCCTTTTTGGAAATTCCGGCAAAATGAGCCACATCCACTACCCTCGTTACATCCTTATAAGCCTGAGGAGCTTCTTCTGCCAGACCTGACATGCTTCCGGCAATTACAACGATCCCCTTCTTATCAAAAAGTTCTTTTTTGAGCTCGCTTCCCCGTATAACTCTCTTCGCCTGCGTCCTGCTCATGAGTCTTCCGGCTCCATGACAGGTTGAACCAAAGCTCTCGCTCATTGCCTTTTCCGTCCCCAGAAGAATATAAGAATATCTGCCCATGTCTCCGGGAATTATCACGGGCTGTCCAATACTTTTATACTTATCAGGAGTATCTTTATGCCCGGGAGGATAAGCCCTTGTGGCACCTTTTCTATGCACGCACACTTTATTTAGTTTGCCATTGATATTATGTTCCTCGATTTTGGCTATATTATGAGATATATCAAATATTGTACCCAGACCTAATTTCTCCGAAGATTTACCAAAAAATTTTTCGAATGCAGCTCTTACCCAGTGAGCCAGACAATGCCTGTTTACCATAGCATAATTAATGGCACAGATCATAGCCTGATAATATCTTCTTCCTTCCGGTGAAGATACGGGTGCGCAGGCCAGCTGCCTGTCCGGTAATTTTATTCCATATTTTACAGCAGCCTGCTGCATCACTCTTATGTAATCGCTGCATATCTGATGGCCAAATCCCCGGGAACCGGAATGTATCATTATTATCACCTGGTCCTTTTTAAGACCAAAAGATTCCGCTGCCCGGGCATCATAAATTTCATCTACTGCCTGGATTTCCAAAAAATGATTCCCTGATCCAAGGGTTCCTATCTGGCCCATTCCTCTATCAAGTGCAAGATTACTTACAAAATCAGCATTGGCACCTTCCATACAGCCTTTTTCTTCCATGAAATCTTTATCCTCTTCCCATCCATAGCCATTTTTAACTGCCCAGCCAACACCTTCGGAAAGTAATTGTATCATTTGATTTTTGGATAACTTGATTCTCCCCTTACTGCCTACGCCTTTGGGTATGTTGAAAGACAGCGCAGTCATTATATCTTCAATCCTGTCTTTTATATCGCTGACTCCCAATCCTGTACGCATTGTCCTAACACCACAGGATATATCAAAACCGACACCACCTGGTGAAATCACTCCTTTTCCCAGATCAAAGGCAGCTACTCCACCAATAGGAAATCCATATCCGTAATGTATATCCGGCATAGCGTAAGAGGCTTTCAGGATTCCGGGAAGAGCTGCGACGTTTATTACCTGTTCGATGGTCCTTTCACCCACTGCATGATCCAATAACTCCTTATCGGCAAAAATTATACCCGGAACTTTCATGCCGTATTTTTCTTCTTTTTCTATTTCCCACTTATAATCACTTATTTTTTTGATTTTAAAATCGTTTATAGCTAGTCCCCCCTCTATCAGATATCAAAAATAACCCTGCCTTTCCAATTATGGCCCTCTGCATTCCTTATTATTTCAAGCCTGTGATAGGTAGGCGCTTTTATGGTTATTTTTATCTCATGTTTATCCGGATCTATTTTCTCCCCGAAAATTTGAGCGTTTAGTACCGGGTTATGATTTCTCCTGTAGATCTTATCTACCCTGAACTCCGAAAATAAAGTATCATCAATTTCATAGCGATAGATCAATCTTTCCAGCCATAATATCAGTAAATCTTCAAAATCCGTAGTCTTACCGGTTATTCTGATACTTTTTTTCTCCAGAGGTTTTACGGACCTGAGATCGCACATAATGGAAAACATAGCCTTTCCTGCATTTTCAAACAGCGCCTCGGGAGTGTCTCCATAAAATTCTATGCCGATATCCGAAATATGATCTATTATTTTATAATTTTCTATGGCTCTTTTTGGGTTCATTATAACTTATGCTGCCGCCACAATCCATTTTATAAAAGCAAGGACAAATTACTGATATTTTTCTTTAAAAAATCCCTGCTCTGCAATTTATATTCTATCAATAAATCAAAAAAATTATATTTTCTTTTCAATACAGAATAAAATCTTGAAGCATTATCAGATTGCAGACCAAATCGATTGAAAATATGCATTATTTTGTTTAAAATAAGACAATTATCTTTTAAAAATAC
>CAZODG010000036.1:0-11336 GCA_964578525.1 uncultured Actinomycetota bacterium | reverse complement strand
TCTTATACCCTCGGCAAATAGCATCTTCAATAGTGCAGTGGTACCGTTTGAAGGCGAATTCGCAGGGGTGTTCCGCTGTGATAACAGGCTACGTAATCAGCAGCTGCACAGCGGCAGGAGTAAGGACGGCATTAACTGGGAGATAGATAACGAGCGCATATCGTTTATCTCTGATGATCCTGAAATAGGAAAATTTGATTATGCTTATGATCCACGTGTATGCTGGCTTGAAGACAGGTATTATGTAACCTGGTGTAACGGGTATCATGGTCCTACAATAGGGATCGGGTATACGTATGATTTTAAAAGATTCTATCAGCTGGAAAACGCATTTCTGCCCTTCAACAGGAACGGGGTGCTATTCCCCAGGAAAATAGAAGGTAAATATGCCATGCTGAGCCGCCCAAGCGATAACGGGCACACACCCTTTGGAGATATTTTTTACAGTGAAAGCCCTGATACGTGCCATTGGGGCAAACACCGGCATGTTATGTCTCCCAGAGAAAAATGGGAAATCACCAAGATAGGAGCCGGTCCTACGCCTATCGAAACTACTGAAGGCTGGCTGCTTATATATCACGGTGTTTTGACTTCCTGTAATGGATTTCAATATAGCATGGGTGCCGCAATCCTTGATGTTGATGAGCCATCAAAGGTATTGTACAGAACCGAACAATTTTTACTCTCACCCTGGGAACTATATGAGTGTGTCGGAGATACGCCAAACGTATTATTTCCATGTGCCGCACTTTGTGACGCACCAACAGGACGTATAGCGATTTATTATGGCGGTGCCGACACGGTTACTTGCCTTGCGTTCACCCAGGTGGATGAACTTATTGATTTTATAAAATCGAATTCAAAAAAAGCGTAGCTATAACAGATTAAATTCTTTCTTAGCAAAAAATAACTTGAAATTAGTAAACTGTGATCATCGTCGTTATATGAGAAAATCCTTATGAGATCTTGGATTTCTATACGTTATCATGGAAAACCTTGTAATCACCGCTCAGGAAGTATAGAACCCTTTGCCCTATATTTACTGATTGATCCCCTATTCTCTCAAGGTATCTGCTTGCCAGCACGATATTGGTTATGAACTTGATATTTTCTTCACTTGCTTCACGGGCGGTAAATAACTTTCTAAAAATCATTTTTTGAATCTCGTCTACCAGATCATCTGATTTTCCCATTTTCGAGGCTAATTTAATATCTTTATTTTTAAAGGATTCAAGGGCTCTGCCCAGTTCCGGCTTAACCAGATTACCCATTTCAACCAGTAGATCCACGATTTCTTTATCAAGATATTTCTTCTTCTCTCTGGCCAGCCTTTTTACTATTTTAGAAATGTTTACCGAAAGATCACCTATTCTTTCAAGACATTTGATAACTATACTGATCGAATGTATGTATCTTAAATCTATTGCTACCGGTTGATGTTCTGCCTGCAGAATAATGCATTTCTCCTCGATTGAAATATCATATTCGTTAATTTTTTCATCTTTGTCTATTACATCCTGCGCCAGTTCCGTATTCATTTCAATAAAAGCTTTTATTGAATTATAAACCGCCTCCTGTACCAGACTCCCCATTGTTATGACATCTTCGGTAATTTCATCCAATCTCTCGTGAAATGTCTTTCTCACTTTTAACTCCTTATAAATATCTTTTATTATAAGTAAATTTTAACATTTAGAAAATTATTTTTATTAATAAATTGAACTATTTAAGAGTTGTGTTTACAACTCAATGTTAAAAGTATATTAAATATGATCTGTTATTTTATATCCATAACCATGAACCGTTTTTATGAACTTTTTCCCGAATCCCTTATGTGACATCTTTTCTCTTATCCTCCTGACGTGGACATCAAGAGTTCTTGTATCTCCGAAATAATCATCGCCCCATACTTTTTTTATTAATTCCATACGGGGAACAAGGTTTTTTATATTTCTTAGCAACAATGAAACTATCTGAAATTCTTTGGGATTCAGGTCGACCCGATCATTATCCAGAAGTATCTCGTGTTTACTCTCATCGATATTCAATTCGATTTCCTCAAAAGCAAATTTTTCCTTAAGTGTTTTGCCGGTATTTTCATACGATTGATTGTTGGCTCTTTTAAGGACATTTTTTACTCTTGCTATGAACTCTCTCAAGCCAAAGGGTTTTACTATATAATCATCTGCTCCCAGCTCCAATCCTAAGACTTTATCAAATTCTTCACTCTTCGCACTTAAGATAATTACAGGTATATTGGTTTTCCTTTTGATTTCCCTGCATAAATCAAAACCATCCAGATCGGGAAGCATTAGATCAAGTACCACCAGATCGGGTTTTTTTATATTAAAATATTCCATAAAACTTCTGCCATTCCTGAAGCTTCTTACCTTATAATCATTCCTTACCAGATTATATTCCAGAATCTCCAGAATATTTTCTTCATCGTCTACAATATATATTTCTTTTTCCATAAACCATCGATTACCCAAAGTCCGATATCCGGCTACTGCTTTGATAAAACTATACTAAATCTTGTTTCCCTGTAAGGGATACTGCTGACACTTATTTTCCCTCTATGAAGATTCACGATATGTTTTACTATGGAAAGACCAAGTCCTGATCCAATCTGTTTTGAAGATCCGGGATTCCTGCCCCTGTAAAATCTCTGGAAAATATAGGGCAGTTCATCCTTGCTTATTCCAATTCCATTATCCTTGAATGTTAATAGAATTCTGCTGTCCTCTTCCTTAATATCTATATCCAATTTAGCTTCATCCCCCGCATAAAATATGGAATTTTCGATTATATTGCGAACCATTTGCCTGAAAAGCTCTTCATCGGTTTGATAGTTTATCGGATTACTACTGAATTTAAAATCTATCTTTATATTATTTTGGTTGGCCAGAAATGAAAGAGATTCTATGGTATCCTTTATTATATCGATCAAATTATATTCTTTCTCAAATAATACATTCCTCCTGTATTCAATATTCGATAGATCCAAAACATCTTTGATCAAAAGATTAAGTCTTTCGACCTCTCTTAATGATTTGGATAGATAATCTTTGATTTTCTCCTGATTAATGGAATCATCACCCAGGATAGTTTCAAGATATCCTCCTATGGAAGTAAGGGGCGTCCTCATCTCGTGCGATATGTTGTCCACAAACTGGCTCCTTAATCTTGAGAACTCAACTTCCGGGGTCACATTCCGGAAAAAAATCAAAAGTAAGACGGTTATGTCTTCATTTTTCTTAATCTCTACATTGGAATATGGATTAAAAATGACCGGGATGGTTTCAACTTCAAGATGTTTTTCTTCCTCTTCGAAAAATACTATATCATTTTCCAGAGGCACCAGCTCTTCAAACGACCTTGCAATCTGATTTTCTAATTTCTCATTGTTCAGGGCTATTATAGTTTTACTGTTTAAAACGTCTCCCCGGTTTAAATAAAAGAGATTTACAAGACTATTGTTTATCTTTAAAATCTTTCTTTCTCTATCGATTATCATTATACCCTGCTGGGTATTATCAATAATCATATCTATTAAATAGGAACTCTGTCTGATGCTCTTGATTATATCCCTGAACGAATTGATGACTTCTTCTGTATCAAATATGTGAGGTTTTATCTTTAAATCCCTGATATCCGTACTCTGGTTTCGGTAATTATCACTATTTATATTCTTAATAGAATCTATGCCAGATAATATTGATTTAATGACCTCCGAAAACTTGTGATTGAGAGACCTGTTTTTAAGAATAAATATAGTAAGAATTATAATCAGGACCAGGATAATTGATGCAGATACATAGAATAATGTCTGATATTGTAACATCTTTTCTTAGTTTAAGGATAATAATTCTATTCTGAAATTATAGCATATGTCATTTTTTATAAATATCGCATAGGTTTCTTATATAGAGAAACTTATAAAATGGTAACTTTAATATAAATAAATATATAAGATTAAGCATTTTGATTAAAGGGATTTAAGATCCTGGATGTGGATAAGAGTGGTGGCGAGACGCAGAATTGAACTGCGGACACATGGATTTTCAGTCCACTGCTCTACCAACTGAGCTATCTCGCCAACCTTTGCAACCTTCAACAATATAATGGCGGAGCTGACGGGATTCGAACCCGCGATCTCATGCGTGACAGGCATGTGTCCTAAACCGCTGGACGACAGCTCCACTTAATCAGAAATATATGGTGGGCGTTGTAGGGATTGAACCTACGACCCCCTGCTTGTAAGGCAGGTGCTCTCCCAGCTGAGCTAAACGCCCACATCCGATGGTAGCCTGTAGGAGAATCGAACTCCTGTTGGCAGGTTGAAAACCTGCTGTCCTAACCCCTAGACGAACAGGCCATTACTGGTGAGCCGTGAAGGAATCGAACCTTCGACACCCGGATTAAAAGTCCGGTGCTCTACCAGCTGAGCTAACGGCCCATGCTAATTCAATATAATAATGATTATAACAACTTAAAAAATAATATACGGCCATTAGCCGCCCAATTAAATTAGCAAACGTAAAGTCTACTATAGTAAAAAAACGTTGTCAATAAACAAAAGAAGGGTACTTTAGACAAATCATCAATCAGTATCCGACCCGGTCATACTTCTGATTATAGAAGATACTTTACCAGCCTTTTCTTTGCTTTTTTCCAATAATTCCTCACCCACGACCTTTGCTTCGGCAATAGTAAATTTTCCTCTATCTATCACATCTTTTAATTTTTCATTTATTATTTTTCTGGTTTTTAGTCCTGATTGGGGAGCAAATAGCAATCCTAATATAAATCCCGAAAAAACCGAAAGTGAAACAATTATCAGCACCCCCAACAGATTCTTCCCGGTTGATCTATATTGTCTATCCCTTTTTAAATTCGAATCGCCATTCTTGCACATCGCCGATTTCCTTTTGTCGATTAATTTAAATATATCTTTATTATAGACTATTTGAAATCTATATTGAATATTACCATGCCAAAAACTAGAAGAGCGGAGCCGGTAAAAAAGTTTTTAGTCTACCAGATATCCTATAACCTCCGCCCAGCCTCTATTCATGGGATCATTTGTAATAAAGACGTTATTGTATTTTCGAAGCTCATTCAGCATGACGTCCCTGTGCCCAAGCGCATTTTGCATTAAAAAAAAGTATTCAACCTCAGCTGCCATTTTTAAATCTTCCAGGGAATCGCCCAGCGCTATACAATTATGTGTATCAAAATTTCTGATTTTTTTATCTAATTTTATCCCGCTTGCTTTGTTGACCCCGAAAGGAATCAGATTATAAATATGAAACTTTTCTATACTCAGATCCAATTCCACTAATGCTGAAATTCCATTGTCTACCATAACCAGGCCTTTATAACCTTCGTCTCCAAGCATTTTGTTTGCCTTATTCAGATTTATCTCTCCAAAAAATACGGCGTTATGAGATCTGTATCTGCTCCAATCCATTTTACTCTCTATTTTACCCGGAAAATTTTCTTTAAATAATTCCACGATTTTTATTAGATCTTTTCCTCCATAGGTCAGATCGTATTTTACTTCCTTTTGATCAAAGGTAAAATAAACTTCTTCCCCCAGATTATAAACTAATTCAGATCCAAGCTCTGCTATATAATTCTTAAGTCCGATCATTTGAGCGTTATATCTTAGCTGAAATTTGTTCCTTCCGGATACCAGGACAATATCCCAGTTTTTTTCCGCTGCCAGTGGTAGAAATCTGACCGTATCGAAATAATAGTCATTTTTGTGATCCTTGATGAGGCACCCTCTGTCATTTAATAAAGTCCCATCAAGATCTGAATATATGACTTTCAAATCTTTCAAATTTTCTTTTATATTCTTTTTATTGTCTTTAAAAAGTCTATATTTCATTTCCCCCATGCTCTGCTCTCCATTCCCAGATAAGATTGATATTCCCTGATATATTCTCCATACCTGATAAAGAAATAATTTGTTGATACCAGATATTAGTCACCGACAATATAAAAATAAACTGATTTAATAAGCTGTCTTTAAAATCCAATATTGAAAAATATTAGTGTAGTTCCGAACGGATCTTTATAAAACGCATAACATCGCTTTTTGTGATTATGCCCTTAAGCTTACTCCCGGACATGACTACCAGGTGCCCCAGATCATTTTTCCCCATCTTTTTAATTGCTTCGGATATTTCCATTGAGGCATCTACCTTGGAATTTTCCGAAATCCTTTTTACGATATCTCCCACTTTTACTTCCGTCCATTCTTCTTTCGGAATACCTTTTACCTCATGCAAAGAAATGACGCCTATCAGCTTCTTTGTTTTTTCGTTTTCTATTACAGGAAATCTTCCAAATCTATACTTCATGAAATACTCATATACCAGATCGTGCAATGTCGTTTCTTTTGTAACATCCACGATATTTTCATTCATCACATCTTTTACCCTGATTCCTTTTATGGATGACTCAAAAATAAGCTGACGATAACCCATCTGAGCGGAAGATTGTAAAAACCAGCCTATAAAAACAAACCATATCCCATTAAAGAAATAACCGGTAAATATAAAGAATATACCTACCGTTATAATCAAGAATCCTATTATTCGTCCCATTGTAGAGGCTGTAAAGGTGGCACGCTGCAGATTACCGGTTATCTTCCATACTATGGACCGCAATACCCTTCCTCCATCGAGGGGATAACCGGGAAGCATGTTAAAAACTCCCAGCACTACATTTATTATAGCCAGATACTTGACCGGTTCGTTTATAAGTGCGATATTTCTGGAAAAGAACCATATGATCCCGAATATTGCGGCAAGTACAAAGCTTGCAGCAGGACCTGCAATAGCCATGATAAATTCGTTAAACGGAGTCTCCGGTTCCTTTTCTATCTGGGACATTCCTCCGAACATATAAAGGGTTATTCTTTCTACATTTGTACCCCTGTTTCGGGCAACGAGGGAATGGCTCATTTCATGTATCAACAAAGAAATAAAAACAAGAATTACAGTTATAATTGTGATCAGTGCCAGAAGACCTTTATTTAATCCCGAAAAAACCGAAGGGAAATAAATAAAGCCAAAATAGTAGGTAAACAATGCAAATATGATAAACCAACTGTAGTCCAGTCTTACTTCTATTCCAAAGACTTTGAATAGTTTTATCGAAGATCTAAACATTCTGGTTCGCCTCCTATAAGAATTCCTTTATCATTATTATATATTACTTAAATTAAAAACATCTATCAATATAAAATGAATAACAACATTGATGATTCGGGAATCACTCTTTAGTTTCAGGAATTAACATTACCTTCTGAAAATATGATAAAATAATATCCAGTAAAATATAAAATACAAAAATGGAATTCACTGAGAAGCTTCTGTCGGAAATAAGATTCGATCATACGACTATCATATTGGATATCCTGATACCCTGTATTCTTGCACTGATTTTTGGAGGCATTATAGGTTTTCAAAGAGAAAAAGTCGAGAGACCGGCAGGACTCAGGACACATGCCCTTGTGTGCCTCGGATCAACAGTTTTTACTCTGATATCTTATCTGGGATTCTCGTCAGCCGGGACTGTAGATCCAACCAGAATAGCAGCAGGTATTGTCACTGGCATCGGCTTTATTGGTGCAGGGGCTATCTTCAGGCAGGGCTCTCTTGTGCGGGGCGTGACAACCGCCGCCAGTATATGGACAGTTGCTTCAATAGGCATGGCACTGGGCGTAAAATTATATTATCTTGCTCTCCTGGTAACGATCCTCGGATTTTTGACTTTAAGTATTTTAAAATATTTCGAGGATAGGATAATCAGACTACCAAACTATTCGTTAAAGATAATCACCACCAATAACTTCGATGATCTTGATAAAATAACCGGACCCATCGAAAAAATGTCGGTAAATATAAAAAGTAAGAAATATAAACTGGATAGTGAAAACAATAAAAAAATATTTACTATAAATCTTCATTGCAAAGATCCTGAATTTTCTACCAAAATAATGAAAGAATTAAGTAAGTTCAAAGAAATAGAGGAAATAACAATTAACTAATACATGAAATTTATAGCTGACATAATGGTAGGAAAACTTGCTAAATATCTGCGTATGGCAGGCCTCGATGTTATTTATATAAACACTGCAAGCGATGATGAAATAATAAAAATAGCCAGCGATACAGACAGAATGGTCCTTACCAGAGATTCTTTAATGCTTGCCAGAAAAGAATTCAAAAATGGAACCTTAAAAAATCTGTATATTAAAGATGAAAAACTTAAAAATCAACTCGAGCAGATCAAATCCGACCTCAAAATTTCTCTTGAACCCAACCTTGTAAGATGTGTCGAATGCAATCAATTACTCATAAGGGTAGAGAAGGAAGATATTAAAAACAAAATACCTCCATATGTATTCAAAACGCAGAAAAGCTTTCTTTACTGTAAAAAGTGCGATAAATATTACTGGAAAGGTACACATTACCAGAATATCAAAAATATTTTCCTGGATATCGGGTAATAAAGAAATGGCTCTGGTAGAATTTTATATATTTAATCCCTATAATTCATACTATGAGAAAACATTTGTAACTATAATTGGCAATATTGGTTGGCAATAAGGGATTTTGATATTATAGGAAAAATGATGTTTAGGAATTCTATAAAAAAAATATCCGACTTTTTCTATGTTATTCCGAGAGTACTTTTTATAAATTTTTATAAACTCTTCACAAGGACCCGTGTCTTCAATGTTAAAAGACTTCCCCGGAACAAATCGGTAATACTTGCCATAAATCATACTGCCGATGCCGACCCTATAATACTCCTTGCCGCAATCAAAAGAAAAATATGTTTCGTTGCAGAAAGTGAGAACTTTGGAAACTGGCTCTCCAGTTTTTTTATGAGAAAATTTGCAAATTGCATTCCAATATTCAATAAGGATAAATCTTCAAAAAATGCTAAAAGTTTTAAGGAACTTTTCAAAATATCGAAAAACAAGAATGTATTTCTTGGCATATTCCCGGAAGGTATGCTCAACAAGAAGAATGGCTTCAAAGAATTTAAGAAGGGTGCCGCTTACCTCAGCTATAAAACTAACCTTCCTATAATTCCTGTTTATATGCATAACATGAACAGAGGTTCTGAAAGTAAAAAATGGGTATTAAACAACAGAATAACCCGGGGGATAATCTCACTTATTATCAATGCATACAGGAAGATACACATATTTATCGGTGAACCAATCAACCCTATCGCAGAAAACATATTGGAAGAATTCCAGGATTTCACCAATCCGGCAAACTATAAAAAAGTCATCAATAATATCAATGAAGCACTGAAAAAAGAGTTTCTGGAACTTGCCGATGAAGCTGATGATTTGTTCAGTATCGAAGATGATAAGCCTTCCGGGGCAAATTTCATAGATGACTTTGATGAAAATCCAAAGAAATTAAATCCCTGACCCGATAATTTCTTTAGCATTGAGCATAAATAATGCTTCATTATTTCTTAATCCTGATATCCAGGAGTCTTCCCTCGGGTCCTGTCACATCTACAGCCACTTCGTCTCCTTCTTTTATCTCACCATTCAAAAGCTTCATAGCAAGTTTATTCTGAACTTCATTCTGTATAACCCTCTTCAAGGGTCTTGCACCATAAACCGGATCAAATCCTTCTTTGGCGAGTAGTTTTTTGGCTTTATCTGTCATATCCAGACTGAGTTTTTTGCCCTTCAAAGTTTCTTTTAAATTATTAATCTGAATATCCACGATTTTTGTTATTTCATCGATTCCCAGACGGTGGAAGATGACAATATCATCCACTCTGTTTAAAAATTCGGGCTTGAAGCTCGTCTTCATTGCCTCCGTAATCCTTCTCTTCATTTCCTCTTCATCTTTATCCCCCAGTTCGGTTATCCATTGACTGCCGATATTTGAAGTCATGATGATTACCGTATTTTTGAAATCAACCGTTCTTCCGTGACCGTCTGTAAGCCTGCCGTCATCCAATATCTGAAGTAATATATTAAATACATCATTGTGCGCTTTCTCTATTTCATCAAGAAGGATGACAGAATATGGTTTTCTCCTGACTGCTTCCGTAAGATACCCTCCTTCTTCATAACCGACATATCCGGGAGGGGCACCTATAAGTCTGGATACGGTGTGCTTTTCCATATATTCGGACATATCTATTCTTATCATGGCCCTCTCATCATCAAACAGGAATTGTGCCAGTGCTTTGGAAAGCTCAGTTTTACCAACACCGGTCGGACCCAGGAAAATAAATGAGCCAATGGGACGGTTGGGATCCTGAAGTCCGGCTCTGGCTCTCCTTATAGCATTGGAGATCACTGATATTGCTTCATCCTGCCCCACAACTCTCTGCTTTAATCTATCTTCCATATTAACAAGCTTTTCAAGTTCTGCTTCCATTAGCCTCGTGACCGGTATACCGGTCCACTTGGAAACGGTTTCGGCAATATCTTCTTCATCCACTTCTTCTTTTAACATTTTTCTGTCCTTCTGCAGCTTCTCCAGTTTTTTATTCTCCTCATCCAACTTTTTCTGAAGTTCCAGAAGTTTCCCATATTTGAGTTCTGCCGCTTTCTGCAGGTCTGCGTCCCTTTCGGCATGCTCGGCTTCTATTCTCGTCCTTTCAATTTCTCCTTTAAGGGTCCTCATGCTTCCTATGATTTCCTTTTCCTGCATCCAGTGAGCTTTCATGGAACTGCTTTTTTCTTTAAGATTGGAAAGTTCCTTTTTAATCTTTTCCATTCTGGATGAAGAGGCTTTGTCTTTTTCTTTTTTTAGTGCCTGCATTTCGATTTCAAACTGTTTTATCTTTCTTTCCACTTCATCGATCTCCGTGGGCATACTGTCTATTTCGATCCTCAATCTTGAAGCGGCTTCATCAATAAGGTCTATGGCTTTATCTGGGAGGAACCGGTCGGAAATATATCTGTCCGAAAGGACAGCAGCCGCTATTAACGCGGCATCTTTTATCCGCACACCGTGATGTACTTCATATTTTTCTCTCAATCCCCTTAGTATGGAGATTGTATCTTCTACCGACGGCTCGTTTATCTGAATGGGCTGAAATCTTCTTTCCAGTGCTGCGTCCTTTTCGATATACTTCCTGTATTCATCTATGGTTGTTGCCCCTATGGCATGAAGCTCTCCGCGTGCAAGCATTGGCTTCAACATATTCGATGCATCCACAGCACCCTCCGCCGCTCCCGCTCCAACCACGGTGTGCAGCTCGTCCAGAAATAAGATTATATTACCTTCAGCCTTTGATACCTCTTTAAGTACGGCTTTCAGCCTATC
>CAZODG010000035.1:0-11452 GCA_964578525.1 uncultured Actinomycetota bacterium | reverse complement strand
GCGAAATCTGGTAATTTTTTGGCATATCAGGATAAAAATAATTTTTACGGTGAAAGATCGTATAATCCTGTATCTTACAGTGCAATGCAAGAGCGATTTTAGTGGCATACTGGACTGCCTTCCTGTTAGTGACCGGCAGAGATCCCGGATGCCCCAGGCATACCGGGCAGGTATATATGTTTTTATCCTCACCAAAGGAAAGCATACAGCCGCAGAACATTTTTGTTTTAGTGCAGAGCTCAACATGCGCCTCCAACCCTATGACCGGCTCATACTTATTTTCTGCCGGGTTGCTTTTTATCAGGCCCAATTTATTTTCTTCTGATTCGTTGCTTTTATTTATTTCCGATTCGTTGTTTTTGTCTTTAGTGTCCATAATTTATCTTTGTAAAATCTATGTATAAAATATAATTAAAATAGTTATAAGTATTATTTAAAAACCATTCTCGAAAATCTCTCAGCTCTCATATCTCAGGCTTATCTTTAAAGCCTATCGCCTTTTCAAGACAACTCGCTGCCTTGAGAACATTATCTTCCCTCAATATGTTCCCGATAATATGCAGCCCGATGGGCAATCTTTCCTCCGACAAACCTGCCGGAATCGATACTGCAGGCAGACCTGCAAGGTTTACGGGAATAGTGCAGATATCAGACATATACATTGTGAGGGGATCTTCGATTCTTTCTCCGATCTTGAAAGCCGTTGTGGGTGATGTCGGAGAGATCAGGACGTCAAACTTCCCAAAAGCTTTCTTAAAATCATTTATTATAAGGGTTCTTACCCTTTGCGCCTTTTCGTAATATGCATCATAGTAGCCGGCTGACAGGCAGTATGTCCCTATCATTATCCTTCTTTTTACCTCTTCGCCAAATCCTTCCGCTCTGGTCCTCTGGTACATTTCCCTTAAGGTCCTCGCCTGCATGTTCCTGTGCCCATACCTCACTCCATCAAATCTGGAAAGGTTCGAGCTTGCTTCGGAAGGCGCGATGGTGTAGTAAACATCCAGTGCATATTCGAGGCTGGGAATCGAGACTTCCTCTACTTTACCTCCCGCTTCCTCTGCCCTCTTAATGGTCCTCTGAATCGCTTCTTTTACTTCCGGGTCAACTCCTTCTGACATCAATTCTTTTATGACCCCTAATTTCATACCCTTCATATCTTCTCCCAGGAAACTTTTAAAATCCGGGACCGCGGTATCTATGGATGTGGAATCATTCCCGTCATGCCCGCAGATCACATTAAGCATGGCCGCACAGTCCTCGACATCCCTGGTAAGGGGCCCTATCTGGTCAAGAGAAGATGCAAATGCCACGAGCCCGTATCTTGATACCCTGCCATATGTAGGCTTGAATCCAACAACACCGCACAGAGATGCCGGCTGCCTTATGGAACCGCCCGTATCGGATCCCAGCGAACATATGGCTTCCCCGGCCGCCACGCTTACCGTGGGCCCTCCGCTTGACCCTCCGGGCACCCTTTCTATATCCCAGGGATTCCTTACCGGCCCGAAATAAGAGTTTTCATTGGATGAACCCATGGCAAACTCATCCATGTTGGCTTTTCCTACGAGTATATAATTACGGCTCTCGAGCCTGTCGATCACCGTTGCATTATATATGGGAATATAATTTTCGAGAATCCGGGAAGCGCATGTAGTGGTTATATTTCTGGTACACATATTGTCTTTTATGGCTACCGGTATGCCGGTAAAATCAGCAACTTCGATAGCGTTGGAACTTATAAGCCTATCTATTTCACCCGCTCGGGATATGGCTCGCTCTCTTTCCAACCTGATGTAAGAATTTAACTTATCCTCCACCTCGTCGATCCGTGAGTAAACGCTTTCGATTATTTCCGTGCAGGATATCTCCCGTTTTTTTAATTTATCTTTAAGCTCATGGGCGGTAAGATAATGTATCTCCAATATTTCTCCTTGCTATCTTTCCATCAATCTATTTTTGGCACCTTAAAACCTTGATTTTCCTCATCGGGAGCGTTTTTAAGTGCAGCCTCCTGGGTAACCGACTCCTTTGCTTCGTCCTCCCTGAAGACGTTTTTAACATCCATTATATGCGATGTCGGAGGAATCCCTTCGGTGTCCACACTGCTTATATTTGCGACATGGTCAAGTATCCTGTCCAGCTGTGTGGTAATTCTCTCTATATCCTTCTCATTGAATTCCAGTTCGGCAAGTTTTGCCACATGTTTTACGTCATCTTTAGAAATTCTTTCCATTTAGTCGCCTTTTCTTTTTATTTATCCTCTTTTACTTTAAACATCTACCTTTAAATTTAAATATAACATTTTAACATATATTTTACCTAATAATATTTCAGGTAACTATATAACTAATTGATATATAGCTGCCACATTTTAATATAACTTTATGATCTCGAGCCGCCCCAACAGTATCAGGATCAGTATCAGGTTATAAACACCGTGCAGGAAAATCGCCGGCATCAGTGATTTTGTCTTTTCAAAAAGATAAGCAAGGATCCACCCGATAATCATAAGAGGTATAAAGCTGTAAATTTCCAGATGGACCAGTGCGAATAAAAAGGATGAAAGGAAAAGCCCCGCATTGACTCCCCAGCTTTTCTTAAATGCAGAATATACGAATCCCCTGAAAAATATTTCTTCGCTAAACGGGGCGATCACTGCCACTACCACAAGCAGGATATTGCTTGATATGCTTCTGTTTTCAACGAGCACTTCGATCTTACTGGAAGGCGCGTCCATCCCGAAAATCGAATTCATCAAAAATACATAGAGAAAACTTACAAGAAAAATGCCCAGCAGCGAAAGAAAGCAGTACCAGATGGTCCTGCCGATGCTGTAATACCTGAGGCCCAGATCTCTCAAGTGCGCTTTTCTCCGAAATATTGCAAAAAACCAGACCGCTCCCATCATAAGTATTACCTGGATCCCGTAAAGGACAGTGAAGCTTATATTGGTTATGTTGGAAGTATTGAAGAATTGCTCTTTCGCCAGGAGTACAAATAATTTTACCGAACCAAAATATATGCCAACAAGGACAACAGCCAAAAATGCGATAGAGATCAGGGCATCAAAGGCGTTCCACTTTATATCCATGACATATCTATTTTTACGGATCATATTCTCTTCTTTATCTTTTTCTCTATGCCCTGGACTATAATCACTCATATTCTACATTACCTTATTTCAATCAATAAAATTACCGGCACTACATATTATCAATTATATTTAAGAGTTCAGTCTTTTATCATTTTTTTGAAATCTTTTTCGGATATCACCCTTATATTTAATTTCATAGCATCATCCAGTTTGCTTCCCGGGTCTTCACCCGCGAGAACCATACTGGTACTTTTGCTGACACTTGAAGTCACTCTGCCACCGAAGTTTTCGATAATCTCACTTGCCTGCTCTCTTGAGAATCCATCGAGTTTACCGGTAAGGACAAAAGTCTTTCCGGCAAAAGCTTCCTTTTCCGAAACCTTTTTTTGCGCGGAGCCGAAATTGACCCCTGCTTTTCTTAATTTCCCGATTACTTTAAGATTCTGTTCCTGCCTGAAAAAATTAACAGCACTGTCCGCTATTTTTGGCCCTATTTCTTTTATTACTTCTATCCGCTCGTATCCGGCATTCATCAAGCTGTCAAGGTCGGGAAATATTTTTGTAAGTATATCTGCCGTATGAGAACCGACATGCCTTATTCCCATTGCAAAAAGCAACCTTGAAAGAGGCCTTTTCTTACTTTTTTCTATAGCTTTAAGAAGATTGGCGGTAGATTTTTCTTTGAAATTTTCAAGGGCGAAGATGTCTTCATATTTCAAATAATAAATATCCGCCGCATCCGTGATAAGTTTTTTATCCAAAAGTTTTTCAATAACAGCAGGCCCCAGCCCCTCTATGTCCATGGCTCCTTTTGAAGCAAAGTGGACCATTCTTTCATACTGCTGGGCAGGGCAGGCCATCGAGGTACACCGCAGTGCCACCTCGCCTTCCGTTTTTACCACATCCGACCCGCACACCGGGCACCGGCCAGGCATACTGAATTTTTTCTGACTTCCATCCCTTCTTTCTTTTATGACCTTTACGATTTCAGGTATGACATCTCCTGCTTTATGTATAACCACCCAGTCGCCTATCATTACTTCTTTTCTTCTTACCTCGTCTTCATTATGCAGGGTGGCGTGCGAAATGGTGGAACCCGCCACTTTTACAGGATCGAGGACCGCTACCGGAGTAAGTGTCCCGGTTCTTCCGACATTTACTTTTATATCCAGAATACGGGTTACCTCTTCCTCCGGAGGAAATTTATAGGCGATGGCCCACCGGGGATTCCTTGAGGTCTGTCCCAGTTTCTGCTGATAGGAATATTTATCAACTTTTATGACCACCCCATCCGTTTCATATAGCAGGTTTTTCCGCTTCTCTTCCCAGCTTTCCAGGTACTTCTTTATCTCTTCGAATCCTGCAGCCCTTTTTATATTCGGATTTACCTTTAGCCCGACTTCCGATAAGTAATCGAGCATTTCATGATGACTGACAATATTTAGCCCTGAAGGAACAACCGTTCCATAAATAAATACATTAAGTCTTCTTTTTGCGGTGTTTCCGGGATCTATTTGCCTGAGCGATCCCGCCGCAGCATTTCGGGGATTTGCAAAAGTCGGAAGTCCTTCCTCTTCTCTTTCGGTATTTATTCTTTTGAATTCATCCTTCGCAAGATATACTTCTCCTCTTACTTCCAGTCTTGGAGGGATATTCAGGCCAGATTTTTGGAATAGTTTCAGTGGAATTGCCTTTATGGTCTTCAGGTTGGAGGTTATGTCCTCGCCGGATATCCCGTCCCCCCTCGTTGCGCCCCTTACAAATATTCCGTTTTCATAGACAAGTGAAACTGCCGAACCGTCTATTTTAAGCTCGCATACAAACTCCACTTCATCCTCGCCCATGCCAAGGTCCTTGTATACCCTGGTAAGAAAATCCTTCAGCTCCTGGTAACTGAATGCATCCTGAAGGCTTAGCATCCTTTCTCCATGTTCCACAGTGCCGAAGCCGCCTTCCAGAGGCGCTCCTATTCTCTGAGTGGGAGAGTCGGGAGTTACGAGCGCGGGGTATTTTTTCTCAAGTGCCTCAAGGTTCCGCATGAGTCTGTCATACTGCGCATCGCTAATTATTGGATTGTCTTTTATATAGTAATAATAATTGTGCCTTGCCAGCTCATCCCTTATGGCATTTATTGTTCCCTCGGGATCTTCTATTTTTTCTATGTCAATATTAAGGAGATTTTCAAGTATTCCCGGGGAAATATTTTCGTATTCTTCTTTTTCCATGATCTGGTTTTAAGAGTAAAAAAAAATTATAAAAAAAATTTATGCCACATTTTATGCTACAATTTTATATCATTATACCGTATATTCGTAGTGTAATTTTAGGAAAAATAAAGCGATGTTTATAACTATCTGCCATGGAACATTTTCATAAGATACCTGCAAAGCGGAGATTTTAAACCATTCCTCTAACTTATATACATAAAATTAATTAATTCATTAATATTATGTATATAATATTGACCAATTTAATCATATTATGTATATAAGGAAGTTTTTTATTCCTGCAGTATTGATTGCAAAATTCATCAGAAGTCTTTTAACACGCTCACCCAAATAATGGTATCTACAAATTTGTCGGTTAGCACCCGACATTTTGATACTAAAATTGTAAGCTAACATAACACATTTTTAAATTATACATAGAGATGAAAATATTCCTAAGAAGATCCTTCAAGCAGGTATCTCAGGTCATACTGCTCATAGACTCTGCGCAATTCTCCTTCTGCCCTGCCGAGAAGAGACTCCGTGTCTTCATAGAATTTATCTATCGCACTGCTGTTAAAATTGGTGTAGTTTTCGCTGTTATAATAAGATAACACAAGATTTATTGTCTTTATGTCGCTTTCGATAAATTCCAACTCGTAAATAGAAAAAGCTTCAAGCGGCGCTGGAATGTTTTCTATCGCAACCAGTTTTTCTTTGTAATCAAGGACTGCTTCAAGCTGCCCTGCTGTAAGTTCTTTTAACTCTACGGTGTTAATAACCTTATCATTCATTTTTTCTGCAAGTTCAGCTGTCCTTTCCATAAACTCAGCCTTTATCGGACCATACTCGCTATAATATTCTGTAAGCTGTCTGGCTTCTTCCGATTTTAATTCTTCAAGCATTTGCTGTTCTGATTCTTCTCTTTCTTTCTCCAGGTTTGCGTTTTCTTCTATCTGTCTTTGAGTTTCTATTTTTTGCATTTCAACCGAAAAAACATTGTAACCTACAGCTAAAATCGCAATCAAAACAAGTACTATTGAAATAATGATATCATTTTTTGATTTGGTCACTTGATCCCCTTTAACAAATTGCTATAAATCTTTTATCGATCCTGTTATTTATTTCCGGCAGATGCCAGCTCGAGCGGATATAAATTCAGAAGTTCCGCAATTACCACCAGCCTTTTAACAGATGAATATTCCGGCTCGCAGGTAGTAAGCAGAAGTTCTTTTTTAAGAGATCCATTTAGAATATAGACATCTTTTGGATTGACAATTTCAATGCCGGTTACTGCATAAGTAAATAGTTCGCCATTTATTGTTTCAAGATAGATAAGGTCACCTTTTTCAAGCTCGTCAATTCTTCTAAAAGGCGCGCCATAAGTAGTCCTGTGCCCGGAAATGGTGCATCTACCATTGTCTCCCGGAAGCGGCGTTTCTTCGATATGACCCGGACCTTGTTTTAAGGTCCATGTATCGGCGCCCTCGTAAGAAATCTGCTCCAGATCTATCCTGGGAATCGACATTTTAAGCGGGAAGAAATCTTCTGCGGTCAGAAATCTATAATCTACGGTTTTCTTACCGATCTTAGCGCTATTGGCATTCGAGTTGCCGGATCTTTCTATGGTCCCTCCACTGTTCTCATTTTTCTCTTCAGTAATATTTTCCAGTACAGTTTCAGAGCTTTCAACTGATCCGATTTGGCCAATTTCCTGTCCGGACGAATTCTCTATCTGGGCTTCCCATTCCGATAAAACGCTTGCCTGTTTTGCTCCAACAATAGTATTTACAATAGAGGGATATAGCATAAAAAGTAAGCCGGCACCGGCAACGACAAATATAATTATCTTTATTATCTTTATTTTTTTAGATTTTAAAATTTTTTCTTTATCCATATTTAATTATGTAAACTTCTAATTTAATTTTTGAGTCTTTATATATATTCAAATCGCGGCATGCAATGCCTATTCTTCGCTGATGGTAGGATAGCCTTTGTCTATCCATTCTGTAATACCGCCGTCCATGTCATACACTTCAGTAAAACCGTTTTCTACCAGAATACCGGCTGCCCTGGCGCTCCTTACTCCGGCCTTACAATAGACGATTATGGGCTTATCTTCTGGAAGTTCATTCAATCTACTTTCCAGCGTATCGACAGGTATCAGAACGGCGCCCTTAATATGACCGCTGTTATATTCATCTTCGGATCTTACATCCAGGAATATATAATCCCTGCCGCTGTTATAAGCCTCGTAAGCTTCATCTGCGGTGATGGGGACAACAGCTGATGATATATCATTTTCTGCTGCCGATTCTTCTACGCTTTCTCCGGAAGTCAAGATAGTCTTTTTGCTCCCCAGGATCCCAAAACCGAATAACAATGAAAATGTAATTAAAAGGACCTCTAAAACTATCAAAATACATATTAAAAATATCAGTGGTTTTTTATTTTTAAATTTTGATGATTTCTCTTCTTCCATCTTTGATTAATTCTTATTATTTCAATATTGCATATTATAAAACACCTTACCTTAAAAAAGAATCATTACGATTCGAATAGACTTCCTCACACAGGTATTGTATACATTAAAAATAAGATAGCCCGGGTTTTTAATCCGGGCTATTTTTCTATATCTACTTAATCTGACTCATTATCAGATCATACTACTTCTTTCCGAATCTCTTTCTAATGGCTGAAAGAGCTACCATAAGTCCACCTGCAAATATTGTGGAGAGACCTGATATAGGAATCAGAGGATTAAGTCCTGTAAATGGAAGTTCCTGGATTCCAAGTACCTCTATTCCACCAGGTGATGCGATTCCCAGAGTGGTAATCGTTGTTGTCGTTGTTGTCGGAGTATTGATACGGGTAACGGTAACTCCTGCCTCTGCATTGAACGCATCTATTGTCACTTCCACGGGATCACTTGCGTCATATCCTGCTGGAGGTGTTGTTTCTGCTATTATATATGTTCCCCATGCAAGGCCGCTAAAGGTCACCAATCCTCCGGATGTGAATCTTTCAGGCATTACAGGATTTCCACTAGCTTTGTAGTAGATTGTAAATCCTGCTCCGTCAAGAAGCGCACCTCCCGGATCTGTTTTTATAATGGTTACCCTGCCAGGAATTCTTGGGTCAGCTATTTCTTCTAAAAGGGTGACATCAGGAGTTTCACCATTCAAAGTTACTTCTATTGGTGGTGCTAATAAGTAACCAGTAGGAGCAATTGTTTCTACTACTCTATAAAGTCCATATGGTAATCCTTCCCATTTATAGTGCCCATCGGGACCTAAAAATACAGTATCAATAGTAATCCATGATCCCCATTTTTGCAGTTCGAAGGTTGAACCCCCCAGAGGTAAACCACTAGTTGCATCGGTTTTGAATATCTCAATAGAACCTTTCTCAGGATTATTTACCAGCGATACATCAACAGGTGTAGCATCAGCTACGTCAAGCGGGTTACCTGGAGTTTGTGTAGCTGCAGCATATGTATATATATTACCACTTGTATAGGTTTCAGTAATTGAATAGTCGCTGCCGACTGGAAGATTACTGAATGTATATACTCCATTGCCTACATCAGTTTTTGTCTCAATTGTAGCTATGCCCTTCTTAAGTGTAATTGAAACAAGATCACCAGATTCAAGTCCTGTTTTTGTTACAACAATAGAACCCTTCTCAGGATTATTTACCAGCGATACATCAACAGGTGTAGCATCAGCTACGTCAAGCGGGTTACCTGGAGTTTGTGTAGCTGCAGCATATGTATATATATTACCACTTGTATAGGTTTCAGTAATTGAATAGTCGCTGCCGACTGGAAGATTACTGAATGTATATACTCCATTGCCTACATCAGTTTTTGTCTCAATTGTAGCTATGCCCTTCTTAAGTGTAATTGAAACAAGATCACCAGATTCAAGTCCTGTTTTTGTTACAACAATAGAACCCTTCGGACATTGTCTGTTAACAATTTCAATTGTTGGCTCACAGGCCAAAGTTACGGTTGCAGGAGTAATTGACCAGCATGTATAACCTGGCTCGTCTACTTCCACGGCTTTATATGTTCTTCCTTTTATAAGATTTGTGAAAACTGCATTCTGCTTAGGATGTCCAGAATATCCTTCCCAGAACTCTTTTGGGTTTGTACCAGGAACTAAATCCCAACCACCTGTATCATTTTGAACATATAATTCTACCCAGAAATGATGGTCATCATCAACATTACTACCTGTCTATGACTTCACAACTTTTTCAATAGTTATAGAGCCTGTTCTCTGTTTATTGAAAATAGTTATATCTACGTTATCGCAATCTAAGGTTTTGGGACCATCATCATACCAATACTCATAATAATTGTTAGCATCATCTTTTTCTTTAACTTTGTACTGTTTCCCCTGTTCAAGATCATTAAACATGGCAGGATTACCTTCCCAGAACTCTGTCCAACCGCTACCTACTTGATCCCAATCCCAAGAATGGGGACCTGTCCATACATATAGCTTTACCCAAAAGTGATAATCATCACTGATTTGTTTGCCATCTGGATCTCTTACATCTTTAATAACAGTTACTGAACCTATACCTGTTACATGAATATCTACTCTTTCAGAATCGCTGTCAGTATCCTCAGAATCTTTACCGGTAACAGTCGCGGTATTATTTACTGTATAATCCCCGGCTGATGCATAAGGACCGACCTGTCTATCATAGTGGAATGTTTGAGTACCAGAATCTCCAACCCATGCTTCTCCAAGATAACCTTGAAGTGAGTCTGTGACATCTGCAAAGGCATCTTCTGTAATTGTTCCTCCTGATATTGAAAAATCCACTGTATAATGAAACTCATGAAAACCATCAGGATGGTTAGCAAGACCCACAAGTGCAGTGTTACGATAAGCTGTTGCCCTTGAAACCGGAGTAAATGATACGCTATAAGGAACATCAGCAGTTCCACCGGTTATGATTGTAAATGGTCCACTGATATCTTCAGTTTTTAATGTATACCAGTTACCATCTTTTCTATATTCAATCTTATCTTTCACATAGGTAATAGATGCAGTTTTATCTTCACCGGCTGCTCCTGTATCATTCTGAATGTGTATATTTCCACTGACAACCATGCCTGATTCATGATAAGCCGGTGTTACTACTACAGTATAATGAGCAGTAGAAGTCTCGCCTGGTTCAAGATTAAAATCATCAGGACTAACAGACTTCTCAATACTCCATTCTATATAACCCTCACTGCTGCCGGTTGCTGTCTTAGTTACAGTAAGCGATGTTTTTGGACCAGTAGGACTCTGATAGTTTACTAAATCAAAAGTATCATCATCATAATTGCTGCTTAGGTATTGAGGTACTATATCAGAATGCAGGGTATACCCGCTTTCCGTGTCTTCTGTGACTTTGTACCATTTAGAAGGCTGCAGATCATCCCAATGCGCATTATGTCCTTCCCGTACGTCATCGGAATCTATCTCTGTATAAGTCCCATTTTCACTGTTACTTTTCCAGAGTCTAACAGTAAAATGATTACTGTCGCTAACATCGCCACCCGATGAATTTCTTACATCTTTGGTAACGTATATATCACCATCCCAGCTATCAGTAAAACTTGTGCTGGCAATATTGTTGCCATCAACATCGACTGCATCAACATTATATGTTCCCTGAATACCATCCAGGACATAGTTGTAAGTGAAGTTACCGGATGCATCGGAAAGTACCGAATCAGAACCACGTACAAATGAACCGTCTCCAATAACTACAGAACCGTCAGGCCTCGTTACTACAATCATATATACTGCATTTGGCAGAAATCCTGTACCGGTTATTACAACTGTCTCTTCCGGAGCATAATCTCCTTTATCAGTCGATAGAATAGGATTTGTAACCAGCAGTGTTTCTTCTTCCGGAGGTACTACTTCTTCGGGTGGTGCCCCTGCTCCAGTCGATTCTACCACACTGACATTTCTTACAGCTTCTGCAGCATTTCCGGCTGCGTCACTTACATTGTAGATAACAGTGTATTCACCCACAATTGAAGCATCAACAGTACTGCTTTCTACTATCGAGGCTGTAATATCGCCATCAACGTCATCAGATGCAGCTGCTCCGGCATCCAAGTATTCAGCTCCCA
>CAZODG010000034.1:0-11531 GCA_964578525.1 uncultured Actinomycetota bacterium | reverse complement strand
GCCTGGTGCGGCCCACCTTGCACAGGCCGCCCTGCGCCGTCTGCTGGCGATGCAGGACAACGCGCTCCTTCGCGGCGCGAGCATCGTGGTGGCGGGGGGGGGGGCGGTGCCGGACTTGATGCAGCAGGCGATCGGGAGAGCGTGGTGTAGGGAGAGTGTGTGCTAACCAGGGGAGAAGTCCGGGAGGGTACCGGAACTCATAAAGAAAGATATTTTATGTATGTCGAGGACCTGGACATTTGTTACAGGATGTGGCAAAAAAACTGGAAAGTATATTACAATCCGGAAACTAAAATAATGCATTATATTGCAGGAAGCAGCGGACGCAGAAAAATAAAGTCGAGTTTCAGGATGCAGAGAAGCGTATTTTATTTTTTCTGGAAAAATTACAGGAAAGATTGGAGAATTATTCTAATACCGCTTCTTATTCTGGCTCTTGGTTTCAGATTATTTCTTTCTATCATTAAAAGTTTCTTCTCTGCCAAAAAATAATACATATTAAGATTGTAGTTAAAAAAGTTATAATGCTTATTTTTAAAAGTTATAAAGAGATTTGAAAAGTTTTAATTTTTTAAATTTAAGATTTTATATTAAAATAATCACAATTAGAAACAGTATTCCGGGAGAATAAATTATTTTAAAAATTTTAATAACAGGCATTGCCGGGTTTGCAGGTAAACATCTTATTTCATATCTGGCAGGGAAAGATAATAAAATCCTGGGGATAGATCGTTCTTCAAAAAATTTTGATTCGGGTGGTTTTCCTGATGAAATAGAATTCGCGGAAGCAGATCTGACCCAAAAGGAGAAAACTCTCAGTATAATCGAGAAATTCAAACCTGATCAGGTGTATCATCTTGCAGCTCAAAGCTCGGTAAGCTATTCCTGGGAAGATCCCGTAGAGACTTTCAGGATCAATGTTTTCGGAGGAATAAATATTCTGGAGGCTCTTAAGGTTTTTTGCCCGGAATGCAGGATACTTATGGCGTGCACAGCCGAGGAATACGGAGAAACAGATAATCCGGACAAGGCGGTAGATGAGCAGTACAGGATCTTTCCCCAGAATCCATATGCTATTAGCAAATCAGCGCTGGATTTTTTTTCTTCTGTTTATTATGGTGCATATAAGCTTCCGGTATTTATAAGCAGGGCATTTAATCATATCGGTCCCGGTCAGTCAGAAAGATTTGTATGCTCGGATTTCGCAAGACAAATAGCACTTATAGAGAGAGGCAAACAGGAACCTGTAATATGGGTCGGGAACATACAATCAGAGAGAGATTTCCTGGATGTAAGAGATGCAGTAAAAGCATACTATTTTATAATCAACAAAGGCCGGGTGGGGCAGGTTTATAATGTTTGTTCGGGCAGGAAATTGAAGATTTCTGATTTGCTCGGCATGCTCATATCTTTCAGTAAAAGATCGGATATAGAAGTGAAGATCGACCGGAAAAAGTTAAGGGCAATCGATGTCAAATCGATGTACGGGGATAACAGCAAATTAAAAAAACATACCGGATGGGTCCCAGGTTATTCCATCGAAATATCGCTTAAGGATACACTCGATTACTGGAGAGAAAAAACCGGTTAAAGAATCTAATGTTGAGATGAAAAGGAGTTAGGTTGAAAGCAGTAATATTAGCTGGCGGGGAGGGAACAAGATTGCGTCCGATTACCTATTTGAATCCAAAGCCGATGCTTCCCCTTGTAAACAGACCATTTATGGAAAATTTTGTCTTGTGGATAAAATCTCATAAGATCAAAGATATAATTTTTTCCACTGGCTACCTATCGGAAAATTTTAAGAACTATTTTGGAGACGGAAGTAGATTTGGGATGAATTTTACCTGGGTTCAGGAAAAAGAACCTCTGGATACCTGCGGAGGAGTGAAAAATGCAGAGAAATATCTGGATGGTAATAGTTTCATGGTATTTAATGGTGATATTCTTTCTTCAATCGATCTGACAAAAATGATAGCTTTCCATAAGAAAAAAAGAGCGGATATAACAATATCTCTGACCTGTGTCAAAGATCCTTCATCTTACGGTCTGGTGCCTATTGATAAAGAAAGTAAAGTGATACAGTTTCTCGAAAAACCAGAACCTGGAGAAGCTGCCACTAATTTGATCAATGCCGGAATATATATCATAGAACCATATATTATGGAACTGGTACCGGAAGATAAAAGATACTCTTTCGAGAAAGATCTTTTCCCAGGTGTTCTGGATAAGGGATACAGTGTCTTTGGCTATATTTCTGATGCTTACTGGCTCGATGTCGGGACCCCTCAGAAGTATCTAATGGCACACCGGGATGTTTTATGTAAAAAGATAAGTTTTAAATTTCCTTATAAAGAAGTAATGAGAGATATATACATAGGGAAAGATACTGAATATTCAGAAAATAATTTTACTACAGGGCCTGTCGTCATAGGTGAAAAAACGATAATAGATGGCAGTGCCGGAATAATGCCTGTTACAGTAATAGGTGATAATTGTCATATATCCGGAGGGACAGAAATATCCGAAAGCATAATTTTTGGCAGCTGTAAAATAGGTGAAAAATGCCGCATAAAAAGAGCAATAATTTCAAATAATGTAAAAATCGGTGATAATGTGATAATAGGAGAATATGCTGTTATAGGGGATAACAGCGAAATTGGTAAAAATAATGTATTGAAAAACGGAGTAAAAATTGATATAAATTCTAACATTGCACCGGGGCAGATTTCTTCATAAATAGTAATCTGTCTGAACGAACGGACTATTAAATTTTAAGATTAGGGGGTAGACAATGGCTAGAGCACTGGTAACCGGAATTACCGGTCAGGATGGTTCCTACCTGGCAGAGTTTTTGCTGGACAAGAAATATGAAGTTTACGGAATGGTAAGACGCTCATCCGTAGAGAATTTTAATAGAATAGAACATATTAGGGACAGATTGAAATTTGTCCAGGCTGATCTCCTGGATCAGTTATCAATAATTGATGCAATAAAAGAATCATGTCCTGATGAACTATATAATCTCGGCGCTATGTCGTTTGTGCCGACATCCTGGAAGCAGCCTGTCCTGACAGGAGAATTTACTGGACTGGGAGTGACAAGAATGCTGGAAGCGACCCGGCACATGAACAAAGATATTAAGTTTTATCAGGCATCCAGTTCTGAAATGTTCGGAAAAGTAAGAGAAATTCCGCAGAACGAAAATACACCCTTTTACCCCCGCAGTCCTTATGGAGTGGCAAAAGCCTATGGCCATTATATGACCGTTAACTACAGGGAAAGTTATGATATGTTTACATGCAGTGGTATACTTTTTAACCACGAATCACCAAGGCGGGGCCTGGAGTTTGTCACTAAAAAAATAACTTACGGGGCCGCTAAAATAAAACTTGGGTTGGCTGACAGCTTGTATCTCGGAAATCTGGATGCAAAAAGAGACTGGGGATATGCCCTGGATTATATCGAAGCAATGTGGCTGATGCTTCAGCAGGATAAACCGGAAGATTATGTCATAAGCACTGGAGAGGCGCATTCTGTAAAAGATTGGGTCGAAGCTTCTTTCCGATGTCTGGATCTTGACTGGGAGAAATTTGTAAAGATCGATAATAGATTTATAAGGCCTGCCGATGTGGACCTTCTGGTTGGAGATTATTCTAAAGCCAAAGAAAAACTTGGCTGGAAGCCGAAAGTGAATTTTGAAGAACTGGTAAAGATAATGGTCGAATTTGATTACGATTATTTAAAAAAACAAATGTAATTTTTAGCCGCTGAGGAAGTTATATCAAATGAAAGAAACTGCTATAAAATTCGGAACCGATGGTTGGAGAGGTATAATAGCTGACGAGTTTACTTTCGAGGGAGTAAAAATTGTTACGCAGAGTGTCAGTAATTATCTACGTAAAAAAGTCAAAAAGGAACTTGAACCATGCGTGGTGCTTGGATATGATACAAGGTTCCTTTCCGATAAATTTGCCGGTGTCTCGGCAGAAGTCTTTGCACGCAATGGAATCAGGGTTTATTTTTCCGACAGGATCATAACTTCGCCAATTCTATCTCATGCTGTGCTTGAAAAAAAGGCCGATCTGGGTATTATGATCACTGCCAGTCATAATCCTTATTATTACAACGGTTATAAAATCAAAGGGCCCTTCGGCGGATCCGCTACAATGGATATAATAGGGGAAGTCGAAAAAGAAGTCAGCGAAGTGTCAGGAAATATCGAACGTTACAAGGATTTTTTATATCCGGGAAGCAAAAAAGATGATGCAGTTAAAAAAGCCGATTTTTTCTCAAGTTACCGGCAAAATATCCTCGGTCAGGTAGATAAGGAAGTTATTAAAGGTTTTAATTTCGGTCTACTGCTTGAACCCATGTATGGAGCGGCTCAGGGCATGTTTAAAGATATTCTTGATACATTTGATCCCCAAAATCTTTTTGAAATGCATTCTATTTTAAATCCGGGATTTGGAGGAATAAATCCGGAACCTATCGGAGATAATCTCGCTGAAGCCAAACAAATCCTTAAGGATAAAAAATACAAGATGGCAATTTGTCTGGATGGTGACGGCGATAGGATTGCGGCTCTGGGCGAGGAAGGCAACTACATCAGCTCCCATCATCTTTATGCCATAGTTTTATGGTATCTCGCCCGTATAAAAAAAGTGAAAGGCAAAGTGATAAAATCAGTAAATCTCTCTTCAATAGTGGATAAAATATGCGCTAGGTACGATCTGGAACTCATCACTACTCCCGTGGGATTTAAATATATAGCGGAACAAATAATAAAAGGCGGAGTCATTATGGGTGGTGAAGAAAGCGGAGGTTTATGGGCAGGAGGAAATTTGCCGGAGAGAGATGGCATGCTTATGGGGCTGAGACTTCTGGAAATTGTATGCAACACTGATATGACCATAAACCGGATTCTCGAAGAAATTTATAATGAATTCGGATATTTTGTCTTTGACAGGATCGACTATAAAATTGGTCCGGAACAAAAAGCAAATTTAAAATCTCTTCTGGAGAGAGGTATCCCCGATATTCTTAAGAAAGCCGGTGCCGGGAAAGTCGTTACTATAGATGGTTACAAATATATTATGGAAGACAGCAGCTGGATAATGATCAGGCCATCCGGGACCGAATCAATGGTAAGGGTATATACGGAAGGTGAAAGTGATAAAAAGACAAAATATCTGCAGGAACTGGGTAAGGAGATCATAAACAGCGTTTTTTAAAAAGCATGCGTTTAAGGGATATATATTTTTATTAAGGTAAAAAAGAGGGGTATATATTATGAATTCTCTGGATAATCAGGACAGAATTAAAGAGATTGATAAAAATGGAATGCTTGAAGCCGAAGAAAATTTTTATCTTCAGCTGCTGGACGCAAAAGAAATTGCCGGCAGGGCTGATTTAGACAAAATAAAAGGAAAAAAATTCAACGGTATTGCTATTCTGGGTATGGGTGGATCCGGATTTTCCGGTGATATTATAAAAGCTCTGATAAAAGATGATATAAGTATACCTGTCGAGATTGTAAAAGGTTATAATTTACCTTCTTTTATAAAAAGAGGATGGCTGGTAATTTCTATAAGTTATTCCGGTAATACGGAAGAAACAATTTCTGCAACCGGTATAGCTCTGGAGCGGGGATGCGATGTTTTTATTGTTTGTTCCGGCGGTAAACTTGAAAGCATTGGACGCAGCAATGATAAACCCATAATAAAGATACCCTCAGGGATCCAGCCAAGAGGTGCAATTGGGTATCTATTTTTTCCTGCTTATCTTGCACTAGATTATCTTGATATAGTAAATATACACTCCCTGGATATAGAAGAAGCTCTTGATCTGATTAAAGAGAAAGCAGGCCTTTACAGAAGGGAAATTGCCAGTGAAAACAATCCTGCAAAGAAACTGGCTCTAAAAATTTCTGATTATTTACCCATAGTATATGGAACGGAGGGGCTTCTGGCTGCAATTGCCTACAGGCTGAAGTGTGAATTCAATGAAAATTCAAAGACTCCCTCGTGGTGGAACGAGTTTCCGGAATTGAACCATAATGAGACCGTTGGCTGGGAGAGGTTAAAAGAGACCACCGGGAAATTTATACTCCTGGTTTTTAGAGATAAAGAAGAGACACTGAAAATAAAGACACGTATCGAAGTGACTCTGAGTCTTATTAAGGAAAATGTAGGTGAAATTATAGAAATACCGGTAGAAGGTAAATCCAGGCTTGCGAAAGCCTTGTCAGTGATGTATCTGGGTGATATAACCTCTGTATATCTGGCACTTCTGTACGGGATCGATCCCGGTCCGGTGGAAAAAATAGAATCGCTAAAACGGAAACTGGCAGAATTGAAATAAAATAATATAGAAAGGAAAGTTTTGATGGATTTTGATGTAAAGGATATTAGTCTGGCAGATGAGGGCAAGAATAAGATAGAATGGGCAGCAAAAGAGATGCCGGTGCTGCAGGGAATAAAAAAGGACTTTTCAAAAAATAAACCTCTTAAAAAACTGGTTATAGGAGCCTGTCTCCATGTTACTTCGGAAACTGCAAATCTCATGATTGCTTTAAAAGAAGGCGGAGCCGATGTGGCTCTATGCGCATCCAACCCTTTAAGTACCCAGGATGACGTAGCGGCTTCACTTGTAAAAGATTTTAAAATCAAGGTTTTTGCCATAAAGGGAGAGGATAATAAAACATATTACCGGCATATAAATAGTGTCCTTGATACCGGACCCCGTATTACGATGGATGACGGTGCAGACCTGATTTCAACCATTCACAGCAAAAGAAAAGAATTGCTTAAAAGGGTTTACGGAGGAACAGAAGAGACAACAACAGGAGTCATAAGGCTCAAGAGCATGGAGAAAAAAGGCGTGCTTTTTTATCCGATTATTGCAGTCAATGATGCCAAAACAAAACACTTCTTTGATAATCGCTATGGAACCGGACAGAGTACAATCGACGGAATCCTGAGGGCAACCAATATCCTGCTGGCGGGTAGAAAATTTGTGATAGGCGGTTATGGCTGGTGCGGGAGAGGAGTTGCCGCAAGAGCAAAAGGCATGGGTGCTTCTGTGGTTATACTGGAAATAGATCCCCTTAAAGCGCTGGAAGCCAAATTGGACGGATTCGATGTTATGAATTCCAGGGAAGCGGCTAAAATAGGAGAAATTTTTTTATCTGTCACAGGCAATAAAAATGTAATAAGCGAGATAATCCTGAAAAATTGCAGGGACGGGGCAATTTTAGCTAACTCCGGTCATTTCGATGCTGAGATCGATTTAAACTATCTGAGAGCAAACAGCACAGCTAAAAAGAAAGTCAGGCCATTTGTCGAAGAATATAACATGAAGGACGGCAGAAAGTTGTATGTTCTTGCAGAGGGAAGGCTTGTGAACCTCAGCGCAGCGGAAGGTCATCCGGCAAGTGTGATGGATATGAGTTTTGCGAACCAGGCTCTAAGCGCAAAGTATATTTTTGAAAAAAGCGGCAGTCTTTCAAAAAAAGTTTATTCGGTTCCGGAAGATATAGACAAAAATATTGCAAAACTCAAACTAAAAAATATGGGAGTCAAAATAGATGTATTGACGCCCGAGCAGGAGGAGTACCTTAGTTCATGGGAGATGGGGACTTAAACCGTTATCCGGCAGGCAGCAGAGTATGCACCCTCAAATGGGAAAGACAAGTTTTAAGGTTAATAGATCAGAGAAGTCTTCCTTTTAAAGAGACATATATAAGCTGCAGATCCGCGGAGAATGTGGCAGAAGCTATAAAAGATATGGTAGTAAGAGGAGCACCTGCAATTGGAGTTGCTGCCGGCTATGGAATTGCACTGGCAGCTTTGAAATTTAAGGGAAAAAATAAAGAAAAGTTTATCAGTCATATAGATGAGAGCATAAAGTTACTATCCGGAGCAAGACCAACAGCGATAAATTTATTCTGGGCGCTGAACAGGATGAAAAATGTCCTTAATAAAAGTAAAAATCTGGAAATTGGAAAAATCAAGGAAAGATTAATCGAGAAGGCAATTGAAATCGAAAAACAGGATCTCGAGATAAACCGGAAAATCGGTCATCATGGAAAGAATCTATTCAAAGAAATAAAAGGCGGCATTAGAATTCTTACGCACTGCAACGCAGGTGCACTTGCGACATCGGGTTACGGGACGGCCCTCGCGGTGGTAAGAAGTTTAAGCGCAGAAGGTAAAGTAGCTAATGTGATAGTAGACGAGACAAGACCATTTCTTCAGGGAGCAAGACTTACTGCCTGGGAGCTTTATCAGGAAAAAATACCTTTTTTTATTATATCGGATAATATGGCCGGATATTTTATGTCAAAAGGAGATGTCGACACAGTGCTGGTTGGCGCAGACAGAATAGCTTCAAATGGTGATACGGCAAATAAAATAGGTACACTGACCCTGTCGATACTTGCTCAGTATTACGGGATACCTTTCTATGTTGCGGCTCCGACATCGACTATTGATATGAAAATAAAAAGTGGGGATAATATCCCTATAGAATACAGAGATAAAAGAGAAGTGAGAGAGATTCTGGGGAAGGTTATCATACCGGAATTTATGGCTGTGGAAAATCCAGCTTTCGATGTCACACCGGCTGATAAGATAACCGCGATCATAACTGAAAATGGCATTATTTACCCTCCTTATAAAAAAACATTAGCAAAGTTTATAAAGAGGGATAAATAAGGAAATTGATAACAGAATGACAATGAATACTAAAAAAGCTATGGTGCTGGCCGCAGGTCTCGGAACAAGACTCCGGCCGCTAACTGATTTGATTTCCAAACCAATGGCTCCTATAGTCAACAGGCCGGTAATGGAGCATATTATAAGACTCCTTGTAAAACATAACTTTACTGATATTATTTGCAACCTTCACTGGTATCCGGATGATATAAAAAATTATTTTGGTGACGGATCAAAATGGGGAGCAAACATAATTTACTCCTATGAAGAGGAACTGCTGGGAACAGCAGGCGGTGTTAAAAATGTCGAGTATTTTTTTGGCAAAGACACATTTTTAGTTATAAGCGGCGATGCCCTTACAGATATTGATTTAACGGATGCAGTAAAATTTCATAAAGATAAAGGCGGCGTGGCAACACTTATTTTGACAGAAATAGATGATGCATCCCAGTATGGCGTGGTTTTACTTGATGACAACAAAAGAATAATAGGATTTCAGGAGAAACCTTTAAGCGGTGAGGCGGAGTCGAATCTTGCAAATAGCGGAATATATATTTTCGAGCCGGAAATATTCAATTATTTGCCTCCCCGGGGTCAATTTTGTGATTTTGGTAAAAGTTGTTTTCCGGATTTATTGAAAAAAAAAGTTATATACTATGGTTACTGCCATAATCAATATTGGAACGATGTGGGAAGCCTGGACCAGTATCAGCAGGGTAATTTTGATGCACTTGAAGGCAAGGTCAGAGTCAGCATCCCCGGAAAAAAGATAAAAGAAGGAGTCTGGGTAGGGAAGAACTGTAAAATTGAGCAGGGCGTTATAATCATTCCTCCGGCATGCCTGGGAGATAATTGTACAATAAAAAAAGATGCAAAACTTTTTGGTCCTATAATTCTGGGGGACAATACAATTGTGGATGAAAGGGCAGTTTTATACAGAGGTATTAAATGGGGTAGTGGTTATATAGGGAAAGATGCTTCACTTATAGGCGCAATCATAGGATACGATGCAAAAATAAGAGATAAAGCTTCGATTCTGGAAAAAGCGGTCATAGGTTCCGGAAGTATTATAAAGGATGGAATAAAAATCCATCCGAGTGTAAAAATCATGTCCGATAAGATAATTGATATTGATACAGAAAACACCACAGAAAGTTAATCAAAATTTTATAAATATTCTTAAAGATATTTTTGTCCCACCCATATGTGCTGTTTGCGGGAAAGTCGGTTCTGAATTGGTCTGCCGGCAGTGCATATCTAAAATCAAAGAAATCGGTAATAAAGTATGCGATTATTGCGGCAGACCGTTATCCAGGATCGGTTCCGGAAATAAGATGTGCAGTTTTTGTAAAAATGAGGATTTTAATTTTTTCAGGCATAGAAGCTTTACTGTTTATGAAGGAGAAATAAAAAAAATAATAAGGAAATATAAATACAATAAGATATATGAATTAAAAGAAATTATTGCAGGATTCTTAGAGAGGACATATTTTATAAATTATAAACATGAAAAAATTGATTATATGGATACGGTTCCGGGCGAGCATATGGAAATACTATGCAGATCATTATCGGGATTAATTAAAATTCCATTTGCTGGTAATATATTAAGTATAAAGAAAATAATAAAACAGCAGGGGCTCGATTATATACAAAGGAAGAATAATATAAAGGAAGCATTTAAAGTTAAAAATTGTATGCTCAGTCATGGCAAAAATATACTGGTGGTGGATGATGTCTGGACCACAGGAAGTACGCTTACGGAAATTTCCGGTATTTTAAAAAGAGCAGGTGCAGATAAAATTTATTTATTAACTATTGCCAGGGGAAAGGATTCATAGTGTCAAAATTGAGGGGAATTGTAAAATGGTTCAGTCCCGAGAATGGATTTGGTTTTATAGAAACAGAATCCAAAGGAGCCGGAGAAATATTCGTAAAATATTCTTCTATAGAATCCGATGGATTCAAAACATTGAAAAAAGGTCAGCGAGTGGAATTCGAGTTTGAAAAAGATGAAAGGGGCGGTATAGCCAAAAAGGTTGTGGCAATAAAGTGATCCGTAAAGTAATATATTTTAGGCAAATCAGATATTTATAACATTAATTTTTCAAGCGGTCCAGGGACCAGGGGGAAAAGAATGGAATTTATTATTAAGAGCAAGAATATTGAATTAGATGAAAAAATCCGGAATTATGCGGAAAAGAAAATAAAAGATAAAATAGTTAAGATTCTGGATAAAGTAATAAAACTGGAAATAAAGTTTACTTATGAGAAAAATCCCAGGATTAACTTAAATAATCTTGTTGAAGTCACTGTTTTTACGGCAGGCGCCGTAATAAGAGCGACTGATTCCGGAACGGATGTCTTTGAAGCAGTAGATAAAGTCAATAGTAAATTAGAGAGACAGGTGAAAAAATACAGAGACAAGTTGATAGACAGGGGAAGGAAGGGTAGCCAGAGCGATATCGGACTTGAGGATATGGAGAAAGGATTCGAAATTGCCGGAGAAGAAGCAGATGAATCGATAGTAAAGACAAAGACTTTTATTTTAAAACCTGTGTTGCCGGAGGAGGCAATATTGCAAATGGAGCTGCTTGGTCATGATTTTTTTGTTTTCATAAATTTCGAGACAGGCAGAACTGCGGTAGTATACCGGAGAAAAGATAAAAAATATGGTTTGATAGAACCTACTCTAAAATAGGGTTAATATAACGAAGGTGAAGTAAATGTTTGGAAAAATTGGAAATATTCTTAAAGTCGGCCAGGGTAAAATAGTAAAAAGGTATGAAGAAATTTTAAGTGCAGTAAATAATC
>CAZODG010000033.1:0-11559 GCA_964578525.1 uncultured Actinomycetota bacterium | reverse complement strand
GTAAGTCCGCCGGATTTTTTGGAATCATATGCAAAATACCCCTGAGCATAAAGACCGGTTTTGTCCCCGATTATTTTAATGGCATTCTTATTTGCTCCTACGGTACCATCGGAACCCAGGCCCCAGAATTTACATCTGATTGTCCCCTCGGGAGCAGTTTCGATTTCTTCTGTAGCCTCCAGAGAGTGGTGCGTGACATCATCATTTATACCTATTGTAAATCCGTTTTTAGGAGTTGCTGTTTTTAAATTATCGAATACAGCTTTTATCTGTCCCGGAGTGGTATCTTTGGAACCAAGTCCGTATCTTCCGCCCACAATAAGCGGTTTGTTTCCTGCTTCGTAAAATGCATTCTTTACATCAAGATACAGGGGTTCACCAGCTGCACCCGGTTCTTTGGTCCTATCCAGAACCGCGATTTTTTTAACAGTATCCGGCATAGACTGGAGGAAAAACTCATTTGAAAATGGCCTGTAAAGGTGGACCTTGATAACTCCTACCTTTTCACCCTGTTTATTAAGATACTGGACAGTTTCATCGATTGTATCCGTGACCGATCCCATAGCTACGATTACATGTTCTGCGTCTTTTGCCCCTTCATAATTAAACGGCTTATACAGTCTGCCGGTGAGTTTGCTGATCTTGTCCATGTACTCCACAACTATTCCGGGAACATCATTGTAAAATCTATTTGATGATTCTCTCGCCTGGAAAAATATATCTGGATTCTGAGCCGTGCCCCTGAGAACAGGATGTTCCGGATTTAAAGCTCTCTGTCTGAATTGTTTTAACGCATCCTCGTCAAGCAGTTTCTTAAAATCATCATAATCAATAATTTCTATTTTTTGAATTTCGTGTGAGGTCCTGAAACCATCAAAGAACTGCAGAAAAGGAACCCTTGATTTAATCGCGCAAAGATGAGCCACTCCTGCAAGATCCATGATCTCCTGCACCGAACCGGAAGCAAGCATTCCAAAACCTGTTTGTCTCACGGCCATTACATCCGAATGATCACCGAATATGGAAAGAGCGTGTGTGGCAACGGCACGTGCGCTTACATGAAATACACCGGGTAAAAGTTCTCCCGAAATCTTATACATATTGGGGACCATGAGAAGAAGTCCCTGGGATGCAGTAAAAGTCGATGTCAGTGAACCCGCCGCAAGCGAACCATGCACCGCACCTGAAGCACCCCCTTCGGATTGAAGTTCACTTACACTGACTACCTGCCCAAACATGTTCTTTCTGCCATGAGCGGCCCATTCGTCAATGTATTCACCCATGGGGGAAGAAGGTGTGATGGGATAAATGGCCGCTACTTCAGTAAAGGCATATGCCACATATGCAGCCGCCATATTTCCATCCATGGTTTTCATGGTTTTCATAATTCGATCTACTCCTTTATATTAAATTTTAAGGTAATGAATCTACTCAAAATCATTGAATTATAGCACATTTAATTTATTTTTTTAATAAAGCAAGAAAAACTGACGAATGGTTCCGGTGCGGGCGGATTAGAGTTCCCTTCTATCGGAAATTGCTCTTCCTATGGTCACTTCATCCGCATATTCCAGATCCCCTCCGACCGGAAGTCCGCTTGCCAGTTTCGTGACCCTGACACTCATTGGCAGCAATATCTTTTTTAAATATCCTGCGGTACTTTCACCCTCTACATTTGGATTCAATGCAACTATTACTTCTTCGATATTGTCGGCTCTTATCCGCTCTAAAAGCCCCGGGACCCTTATTTCATCGGGCCCGATATTTTCTATGGGAGAAAGAAGTCCACCTAAAATATGATACAGTCCCCTGTACTCGCCGGTTTTTTCAATAATCGCCACATCGCTCGCTTCTTCTACAATACATATTTTTTTTCTATCCCTGGACCCGTCTCTGCAAATGTGGCAAATATCATCTTCGGTCAGACCATAGCAAATACTGCAAAATTTGACTTTTTCCTTCATTTCGATAATGCTGCCCGATAATTTTGCGATATCATCACGGGAAAGCTTAAGTAAAAAGAACACGATCCTTTTTGCAGACTTGGGGCCTATCCCCGGAAGCTTTTTAAACTCGTTTATTAAATTTTCTACACTTTTTATATATAGAGCCATTTATTATTTATAACTACTCAATTATAAAGCAATTGTATATAAGTTCGGTTATATATGCAGGAAAATTCCATACATTTATCAAAATAGTCCCGGTATATTCATTCCTCCGGTAAGGCCAGACATTTTGCTCTTAGCTTCATCTCTGGATTGTTTTATGGCATCATTTGCAGCAACCATTACCATATCTTCGATCATCTCCAGATCGCCTGCGGATACCATATCCTTATTGATCTTTACTTCAATAATCTCCTGTTCGCCGTTTACTTTTACTTTTACTGCGCCTCCGCCTGCCGAAGCTTCGAATACCGTATCTTTTAATTCGTTCTGTATCTCCAGCAATCTTTTTTGCATGATCTTTGCCTGTTTCATCATATTTCCATAATCAAAACCCAATTTTTACTCCTTTTCCTTTATATCAAATTTTTCTTCAAAATAATTGAAAACATCTTTATCTTCGGCTTTATTTTTACCGGCAGGTTTAACTTTTTCTTTGTTTTCCGTATATCCTGGATTATCATTCTTATTCTTTTTTTTGCCAAGCTCGAATTTGATCCTATAACCTTTACCGGTTACTTCTTTTATCACGCCTGATATTAAATCGATATTGATACTTTTATTTAAATGGTCCTTGTGCCACTCCTTTTTTTCATCAAGACGGAAATACAATATGCCATTTTCTATCCTGACAGGTATAGCTTCGGTAAACATTGCATGAACCGAAATTTTTTTCTTTTTTATATTTTGAGAAATTTTCTCCATATTATTTATAATAAGGTCAATATCTTCTTTTTCCCCTGTTTCGGCATTTTTGGGGGCAGGCTTATCGGCTTTTTTCTTGTCTCCGGCATACTTGCTTTGAATTTCAACCTCATTTACCATTTTATTTATTTCCTGGCTATTTATAATATCGAAATCACCCTCTTCGTCTTCGTAATTATCCGTATCGGCTTTAGTTTCCCGGCCCTCAGAATTTTCAGTCATGCTTTTCTGCGCCGAATTGATCCTGCCCATCTCTTCCTTTAAAGCTTCTATCTGTGCTTCAATTATTCTTGTCTTCTTTTCTATGTCTTTTTTATCCAGTACTATAAAATTTACAGCTTTGATCATTGCTGTTTTGAAAAAAACTTTTGAGTCTTCACCCCATTTGACTTGCCTGAGCAGTTCCGTAAAAAGCTCCATGTAGAACTCTATTTCTTCTTTCTGTAATTTGCCTGCCTGATCCCGGTACTTTTCCTTGTGGTCCTCGCTTAAGCTTATGATCTCGAAAGGATTGTCATAATTCTTAATGACATATAAATCATACAGATGATTTAGAAACTCGGCTGTAAATACTTTTAGATTTTGATTACTTCCGGTAATCTTATTTACCAGAAGCAATCCGCCGGTTAAATTCTTTTCGATTAAAATATCCGTAAGTTCAAAAAGAAGTTCCAGATCGATAACTCCCAGAAGAGAGGTCACGTCTTCGACCTCGATTTTATCCCCGCCAAACGCTGCCAGCTGTTCCAGTATTCCATCGGCATCTCTCAAACTGCCGTCGGCATATTTCGAAATCAGATCAAGAGCAGGACCGCTCATGGTTATTTTTTCCTTCTTTGCGATTTTCTGCAGTCTCTCCTTTATTTTATCCATCGGTATGGGAAAGAAATCAAACCTCTGGCATCTTGATAGTATAGTCGGAATAACCTTATTTGGTTCAGTGGTGGCCATTATGAATATTACATGTTCGGGAGGTTCTTCCAGAACCTTAAGCAAAGCATTGAAAGCTTCGGTGGTAAGCATATGGACCTCATCTATAATATAAACTTTTTTTCTTAAGATGTTGGGCAGGTACTTTACTTTTTCCCTGAGTTCCCTTATCTCGTTTATGCCCCTGTTGGAAGCGGCATCGATTTCTACCACATCTACACTGGAACCATTGGATATGCTTATACAATTTTCACATTTGCTGCATGGATCGGGTGTTACGCCTTTCTTGCAATTCATGGCTTTTGCAAGTATGCGCGCAGTGGAGGTCTTACCGGTTCCTCTGGGACCGCAAAATATATAGGAGTGCGATAATCTATTATTGGATATGGCATTTCTGATGGTTCTGATATTGTATTCCTGGCCGATTATCTCATCAAAATTCTGAGGCCTCCACTTTCTATAAAATGAAATATAATTCATAAGATTATAACTATCTGATTATCCGGATAATAAATAATAACAAATGACCGTGCCGCAGATTTCGACTTATAATAACAAGTGCAACTCATGCAGTTGACTCCAGTCAGGCTTCCTTGTGTCACCCGGAGAATATTACTTACCGCTGCTTCCTCTCGGATCTGACGGGGTTTGTAACTTTCCGCCGCACAAGACCCAACCTTCAACGCCACTTACACGAGCGCTAAACCTCACTATCATAAGCCTCGTATCTGTTGATCAGCCTCACTATAGCGGATTGTGAGTTACAGGGCACCGCTGGCTCCCCACCTAGCACGGCCAATTTGATTATATAAAATTAATCCAAAAATTAAAACTGGCTAATGTACAGTATACCGTGAAAATAATTATTGAACATTTAATTTAAAGGTGTAGAATTTTTATTTCAGGAATTCGCAAGACAAAACCTTATCCATTCATTATTATTTAAATGATTAGATTAAACAAGTCGATTAACAAAACCAAAATTTTTTTAAGTTTCAGTACCCACATGGTAACTGATACTTATGCCAGTTTTATAGTGGGACTTATTCCGGTACTGACGGCAAAACTGGGACTCTCCCTATTTATGGTAAGTATACTGACTGCAGTAAATTTTATTTCTAATAGTCTGACCCAGCCTTTATTCGGGTACTTTTCCGATAAATATGGCATGAGATATTTTTTAATTGCAGGACCTCTGGTTGCTGCTGTATTTATTAGTGCCCTGGGAACTTTACCGGGTTACTGGTTAATTCTGGTATTTTTATTCCTGGGAAATCTGGGAGTTTCGGCCATCCATCCTCCTACTGCGGCCACTGCCAGCCATGTAGGCGGAAGCAGAAAAGGTTTTATGAATTCCATAATATCTTTTGGCGGCACTATCGGTTTTTCGGTGGGTTCATTATTTATCATTTTTATCATAAATAAACTTGGCCTTAAATTTACCCCTCTGGCTGCAATCCCCGGAATCATTATGGCTCTGGTTATTATGAAATCTGATCCATTAATCTTTCTGAGTGGAACTAAGAAGTTCGAAACGGGTTTTATTAAAAAAATTAAAAAATTGAAAAAAGCAAAATTGGGTTTGCTCTTGCTGATAATATTTACTTCTTTTTCAAGAGATTTAACGATCCTATCCATGCTCACCTTTATGCCTTTATATTTCACCGGACAGGGAGTAAAACTTATAAACTTCGGATATATAGTCCTGATGTTTATTTTATTTGGAGGTATCGGAGGCCTTTTTGCCGGCTATTATTCAGACAGGATAAGAAAAAGGACAATAGTAATTCAAGCCGGATTGATCTTGTCTGTTCCTCTTTTTTATTTAATGTTTATGGTGCCCCTGAATATATCAATAATTTTATTTATACTGGGAAGTTTTTTTGCAACTTCAACCCTTCCTTTATGTATCAGAGTGGTACAGGATATCTTTCCAGGCAATGTAAGTCTTGCCTCTTCAATGGTTATGGGGGCAAGCGGAGGAATTGCAGCAGCTGCGGTTATCCTTATCGGTAAAATTGCAGATCAAATTGGAATGATAAGAACAATAAACTATGTTTTAATAATACCGATACTGGCCTCCCTGCTGTTATTCTTGTTCCCGCTGGTAAGGTCAAAATACAGATAGCGATTTGAGATTTTAAAAATATACAATCAAGCAAGAAAATGAATAAAAAGAGCAGCCAATTCAACAGATTACAGATTTACCTTTCTGCGGGAAGCCATTTTATTACAGACATATACCAGAGTTTCATTATAGGTCTTATACCGGTTCTTACTTTAAAGTTTGGTCTATCTCTTTTTGAAGTTGCGCTTCTTACCGCTACAGGTGTAATCGCAAAAAGTCTCTTCTCTCCTATTTTCGGATACCTTTCGGACCGCCAGGGCATTAGATATTATATGATTACCGGTCCGCTTTTAACTTCTGTATTTTTAAGTCTGATTGGAATACTTCCCAACTATTTCTTCTTACTGGCTTTTTTATTTCTTGGTAATCTGGGCGTTGCGGCTTATCATCCTGCAAGTGCCGCTATCGCCGGACATTTTGGCGGCAACAAAAAAGGACTTGGAAGTTCTATCATTAGTTTTGGAGGAATTTTCGGAAATTCACTTGGTGCACTTTTAATAATCTTAGTGATTGAAAAACTTAATATAAGATTTACTCCCCTTGCCATGATTCCCGGATTAATTACAGTGATTATCCTGTTTAAATTAATTCCCCGTACACAGGAAAATAATACCGGAGACAATAAAAATCTTTTTTCAAGAATTAAAAAGGTAAATAAGGAAAAGTGGTATCGCTTGTTCTTAATTATGCTTGCCACCTATTCTTTACATATTATGTGGATCACTCTTGTGACTTTTATGCCCTTATATTATACCGCAGCAAATATTAGCCTCATAAATATCGGGGTAATATTGCTCTTTTTTGGAATGCTTGGCGCAGCAGGAGGCCTCCTCTCCGGCTTTATCTTCGACCGCTATAAAAAAGGCAGCTTGATTATACGGGTTGGCCTTACTCTGGCTATACCGCTTTTCTTCTTTACTTTTAAAACCTCCGGCCTCATCTCCATAATACTCTTCGTTTTAGGGGGATTATTTTTGGTTTCAATTGCGCCAGTATGTATTAGAATGACCCAGGATCTCATGCCAGGAAATATGAGTCTGGCATCTTCTCTGATTCTGGGATTAGGTCCGGGACTTGCCGGTATAACAATGATTTTTTTAGGAAAAGCCGCAGATATTATTGGAATTGCAGCTCTTGTAAGATACGAGTTGATTCTTATTATGTTTGCTATTGTTCTTCTCTTTAGCTTCCCATTAGCTGAAAGAAGTTTGGAAAACAGGAAAATGGTCGATAAATAAAATAAAAAATCTTATAATGTTTATCTTACCTGTTTATCTTGCCAGCATTAATATTGCCAGGATATCGGCTTCATTGAGTCTTACAAAATTACCTACAATTTTTCTCTCGGCGCATTTTCCGGCCATCTCTTCCAATCTATCATAAGGAATATCTGCCTCCTTAAGTGTAGTGGGAAGCCCAATTTCTTTAAAGAAATCTTTTAGTCTCTTTATTCCTGCAAGAGCCGTCTTTTCAATATCATCAAAATCCGGTTCTTCATTCCATACCTGGACCGCAAACCGGGCAAATCTTTTCAAATCCTTTTTATAAACATAATTCATCCATGCAGGAAAAATAATCGCCAGCCCTGCACCATGGGCAAGATCGTACATTCCGCTTATTTCCGCTTCGATTGCATGAGATCCCCAATCTCCTATTCTTCCGGTACCCAGAATGTCATTATGAGCAATTGCACCTGCCCACATAATCTCGGCACGGGCGCTGTAATTTTCCGGTTCTTCGAGTACCACAGGAATATTATTTATTACTGTCTTTAATGCAGCTTCACATAATCTATCGGTAAGCTCTACATCCTTGACTGTTGTAAAATATCGCTCCATAATATGCGCCATTATGTCCGCCGCCCCGCAGGCAGTCTGATAAGGAGGGAGGGTATAAGTAATTTCCGGATTCAATATTGCAAATTCAGGCCGCAGAAGTTCACTGACGAAACCTCTTTTATATAATCCTTCCTCTCTGGTAATTACCGCACTGCTGCTGGATTCACTGCCTGAAGCAGGAATCGTAAGAATCACTCCCAGGGGGACCATTTTTTCCGGTATAGCCTTACCTGCAAAAAAATCCCAGACATCACCGTTATAAGGTACTCCTGCCGCTATTGCTTTGGCTGAGTCAATAACGCTTCCCCCACCCACCGCAAGAACAAAATCGATTTTCTCCTTGCGGCAAAGATCTATTCCTTTTTTTACAAGGTTCAACCTGGGATTTGGCTGAACACCGCCAAGTTCGATTATCTCCAGACCGGCATCTTTCAGTGACTTTAAAACCCTGTCATAAAGTCCGTATTTTTTGATACTTCCCCCGCCATAATGTAATAAAATTTTATTTCCATATCTGGCAGCCTCGGTCCCAACCTGGCTTTCCGTGTCTTTTCCGAAAATTATTTTAGTGGGCATTCTGAATGTAAAATTATTCATTTTTCCTCCTATAGATTTAAATATTATTTTCAATGGTGGAAATAAATCTCAAAATCCAATTTTTGTTCCCTGCAAAATTCTTTTATTTCTTCTTCGACTTTATCCCAATATCCGCTTTCGGTAAAGTAAATACGTTCATATTCTCCCAGCAAATTTTGATGTTTGCCGGAAAGCCACTTTCTTATACAGCCCCAGACTGCCCCTGCTATGTTCAGATTTTCAAAAATATACGAATCAGTTAACTTTTTAGTTTCAAGAACAATTTCTTTCCAATCCGTGAAAAACGGAAGAATGGGACCGATAAAAACATAGGTTTCGATTCCCGCCTCTTTTAGTTTCTGAAGTGCCTCTATCCTTTTTTGAATAGAGGAAGTCGAAGGTTCGATCTCTTTTCTCAAAGTATCATCTGTAGTGGTAATGGTTATCCCGACCTGGCGGCTTTTAAATTGCAGGAGCAGGTCCACATCTCTTAGAACAAGATTGGATTTAGTCAATATTCCCAGGTCAGGCTGTAAGGAAATGAGTTTCTCCAGTATCCTGCGTGTCAGCTTATATTTTGCTTCCAGCGGATTATAAGGGTCGGTGACGGAAGACATAAATATTTTTTTCCCCTGATACTTTAAAGTCTTTTCCGGGATAAGATCCGGCCCGTTTATTTTTGCATCAATGAATTTACCCCATGGCTCGGTATGTGCGGAAAATCTTTTCATAAACCTTGCATAACAATACAGACAGGAATGCATGCACCCGGTATAAGGATTTATGACATAATCTGCGCCGGGCAGATTTGAACTGCTTATTATTGATTTTGCTTCTATCTCTCTTATTTTTATCACTGGCACAAAACTTCAGGGATTATGAGCCATTTATTCTTTTTCTAATCTGTCTATTACAGGTGTATATTTTGCCTGTTTGCTTCCTGCACTTACCGACATTGCAATTGCGAGGGCTTCGGCTATTTCTTCTTTTGATGCGCCTGCTTTAATTGCCTTCCTGTAATGATACTCGATGCAGGGAACACAATCTGCCATCACCGAATCCGACAGGGCAATCAGTTCTTTGATTTTTCCATCAAGAACATTGGGCCTGTAAACAGCATCGGCAAATTTCGCATAAAGCTCGTTAATCTCCTCCGGTATAAACATATCTGCCTCCTTAAAGTAATAGTTGAATGTTTTTTATTTTTTGGGGAGAATCATTATCCTTCCGCAATGTCCTGTACGAAATACATAACCTATTGCTGTCAAACTATTATTTTCTTCCGCTGATTATGGTTTCAAAATACCCTTTTTAACAAGTTCCTCGGCAATCTGGACCACATTCAATGCTGCACCTTTTCGAAGATTATCAGATACGCACCATAATACCAGCCCATTCGGACTGCTTGTATCTTTTCTTATTCTTCCAACAAGTACTTCATCGCGGTATTTATAGACATCAAGCGGTGTTGGATAATTTCTCTCATTCTCATCACTGCGGGGATTCTCACCTGTGAGATCATCCAGTAAAACTATGCCGGGAGAATTTCTTAAAATATCACGGGCTTCTTTGGGTATTATCGGTCTTTCAGTTTCTATCCATATAGATTCTCCGTGTCCGACAAAAACGGGAACCCGTACCGCAGTAGCAGAAATTTGGATATCTTGATCTCCTAATATTTTACGTGTCTCGTAAATAAGCTTTAACTCTTCACGTGTATAATTTTCTTCCATGAAAGGTTCTATATGAGGTATGCAATTAAAAGCTATCGGACGAGAAAAGACTTTTGGATCAAAAGCGATATTTTCAAGTGATTCCAGTGCCGCAGGTGTCTGACGGCGAAGTTCTTCAGGTCCTTCCACACCCCATCCACTTGTAGACTGATAGGTTGAAATTATTATTCTTTTTATCCTGGCAATTTTATGTAAAGGAGCAAGAGCTACAACAAGTTGAATTGTCGAGCAATTAGGACTAGCAATAAAACGTACTCCTTCCTTTATTGCATCGGTATTGACTTCGGGAACCACAAGAGGGACATCTTCAGCAAGACGAAAATCTCTACCGTTGTCTATGCATATTGCACCTGCATCTTCAGCTGTTTTCCTCCAAGTTGCACTGGCTCCTCTCGCTCCTTCTTTTCCAGCGAAAAGCACAAGATCTGCCCCTTTGAAAACATTTTCCGTTGTTTCTTCGACCAGCATCGATTCTCCTGCCAGCATCTTGGAACGTTCCCGAGTAGCGGCAACCCCTGGCGGCCACTCGCAGGGGAAATTTCTTTCCTTCAAACAATGAACGATAGTTTCTCCAACTAATCCAACTCCTACGACTGTTACTTTTAAAGCCACTTATAACTCCTTTGTAACCTTACATAATAATGCACATAATAGCGTGTAAGTTGATATATACTAAATATATAATACTTTATCTTATTTCTGACCTATTATAAAAATTTTCTCAAACAAGCACAACGGTTTACTTAAAATTATCTTTAATAAAGCTTTTAACCTCTTTTAAACTATCGAATTTCTTAAAAACCATATCTTCTATTTCTTTTGTAGTTTTTATGATATCCGGAACCATAATTGGCAGCATTCCTGCCTTATGGGCTGCTATTATCCCATTTTTAGAATCTTCCAGGACAATGCAGTTCTCGGGCCGGCAGTTTAACTTTTTTGCTGTTTTCAGGAATATTTCCGGGTCCGGTTTTCCGTTTATTATTTCGTCCCCGCATAAAACAAGATCAAAATACTTTCTGGTGCCGGATAAATTTAACATCAGTTCCGTCCTGTCCCTTTTAGTTGACGTGGCAAGCGCCATCTTTAATTGTTTTTTCTTATTATATTCCAGAAGTTCCAAAAGACCCTCCTTTAAAGGTACCCCTTCCGAACGGATATGGTTGTCAAAGATTCTTGCCGTTTCGTTTATGATCCCTTCGTATGGAAAACTTTCGTCATAATATTTCTTATATGCTTCGATAGTCTTTTTTCTGTTCAAGCCAATCGATTCAATAAAAATATCATCACTGATATTTTGCTTATATTTTTTACAGGATTCCTTCCAGCTTCGGTATATAAGTTTCTCAGTATCAAACATCAGCCCGTCCATATCGAAGATTAGAAGTTTTATATTATATTTTTCTGTTTTCATCAAACTTATATTAATTAATAGTTTCCTTAACTTTTATAACGTATTGCTTTTCCGCAATGACTGACAT
>CAZODG010000032.1:0-11797 GCA_964578525.1 uncultured Actinomycetota bacterium | reverse complement strand
CAGGTGACCTGTTTTGATACCAATTTATATTTAAAATACATATAAGATGATCAAGAATTTAAATAAATCAGAATTTGAAACACAAATAGGCAGGTTTTATTATTTATGGCAGAATAAAGCCGGCAGGATAGTGATTTCATATCTTGGAAACAGCAAGAAGGATTTCCGGGATTTTATTAAAAAAATTAAAATGGTTTACAGGGAGCTCAATGAGATTTTTTTCGTTGATAAAAAATCCGCTGCGATCGAAGCAGCGATTACCGGTTATCTTGACGGGAAAATAAAAAAATTTGATTTCAAGATCGAATTTCTTGCCGGAACGGAATTTCAAAAAAGTGTATGGAAAAATCTGGCTTCGGTACCGTATGGAAAGACGATAAGTTATAAAAAGCTTTCCTTTCTTTCCGGTTATGAAAGAGCCTGGAGGGCTGCGGGCTCTGCGTTAAACAGGAATCCTGTGATGCTTGTTATTCCCTGTCATAGAGTAATAAAAAATAATGGCAGAATAGGCAGATTTGCAAGCGGGTCAGAGTTAAAAGAATTTTTGGTAAATCTTGAAAAAGGAGCCGATAATACTTAGAAAAGTCTATTTTTTTATGTTACAATTTGGTTATATTGCAAACAAAATATTTTAACCTTTTTGATGGGAATCCTTTAAAAATGGACTTTTCTAAAGATTTAAGCGTGATTGTTCTTGCTGCAGGCAAAGGTAAAAGGATGAAGTCGGAAATTCCAAAAGTACTTCACCGGATATCAGGTCAACCAATACTCCATTATGTTTTATCAATGGCCGTTGGATTGAATCCAAAGAATATATTTGTGATTGCAGGACAGAAAAAAGGACCTGTCAGCGATTATATAAAAAACAATTATCCGGGGATCAAGAACGTACCGCAGCCGGAGCAACTTGGTACCGCACATGCTGTCAGTATGGTCAAAAAATATAAAAAGGATTTTGGAACGAATATTTTAATACTATCCGGCGATAGTCCCCTGATCAATATCGTGACCCTGAAAAAATTGGTTGAATATAGAATGAATTCCCGCAGTTCGGCTACTTTGATTACTTCACTTTTTCCCGATCCGGAAGGTTACGGAAGGATCATAAAGGACAGAGAGGGAAATATAATAAAGATTGTCGAGGAAACTGATACAAGTCCCGAAGAAAAGAAAATACATGAAGTAAATTCTTCCATTTATTGTTTTGATAAAAAATCCCTTTTTGAGAATATAGAGAAGATAAAAGATCAAAATAAACAGAAAGAGTATTATCTGACCGATATCATCGAAACCCTCGTAAAAAAAGGTAAAAAGGTGAGCCCGTTGAAAATTCCGGATTATCTGGAGATAATGGGTATAAATAACAGATTCCAGCTTTCCGTAATGGAAAAGATTATGAAAAAGAAGATAATTGAAAATTTAATGAAAGGTGGAGTGACCATTAAAGATCCCCGGTCCTGTTATATAGAAAGTTCAGTTATCATAGGCTCCGATGTGATAATCGAACCTTGTTGCATCATCAGAGGGAAAACCAGAATCGGAAAGAATTCGGTAATAGGTCCTTTCTGCCAGATAACAGATTCGAGGATAGGCAAGGGTACAAGGATAAATACCTCGGTCGTGCTGGATTCTGATATAGGAAATGATAACAATATAGGGCCTTACAGTTATGTGAAGCAGGGTACCGTAACAGGGAATAATGTCGAAATAGGAGCATTTTGCGAAATTAAAAAACGCCATCTTCCAGCAGGAGAAAAAAGTCAAAAAATAAAGAGAAATAAGTCTTAAAATTTAAAAAATAATAATATTAAAAGTGGGAGAAATAGGATATGAAAGAAAGTCGAGATAATAAAAGAATGATGCTCTTTTCAGGGTCATCTTATCCTGATTTGACTGATCAAATTGCGCAGGAACTCGGAATCAAAGCCGGAAAAATCACAAGAACCAGATTTAAAAATGGTGAGCTATATATAAAGTTTGATGAAAGCGTCAGGGGTGCGGATGTCTTTGTGGTGCAGACATGCAGCGAACCGATAAATGATAATATAATAGAACTTCTTATAATGATAGATGCTCTCAAAAGGGCTTCTGCGGGCATGATAAATGCAGTTATACCACATTATGGCTATGCGCGGCAGGATAAGAAAGCAGAAGGAAGAGAACCGATTACCGCAAAATTATTCGCTGACTTACTTTCGGTTGCAGGGATGGACAGGGCAATACTTCTGGATCTGCATTCCTCGACTATCCAGGGTTTCTTTGATGTTCCCGTTGATCATGTAACCGCTATTCCCATAATTGCCAAATATATCATGGGAAAAAACATTAAAAACGGAGTGGTCGTTAGTCCGGATGTAGGCGGTGTAAAAAGGGCCAGTATTTTTGCAAAGAAACTTCATTTTCCTCTGGCAATACTGGATAAGAGAAGGCCGGCTCCCAATATGGCCGAAATGGAACATATAGTGGGGCAGGTAGAAGGAAAAACAGCTATAATATTTGATGACATGATAGATACCGGAGATACGCTGCTTAAAGCTATTGATATGCTCAAGCGACATGATGTAGAAAAGATTTATATCGGTGCAACGCATCCAATTTTTTCAGGCAATGCCATAGAGGAATTAGAAAATTCAAAGATCGAAGAGGTAATAGTGGCGAACACTATTCCGATAAGTAAAGAATTTAAAGCCAGAAAAATAAAAGTCCTTTCAATTGCACCTTTGCTTGCAAAAACGATAAAAAAAGTTTATCATTGCAAGTCTGTAAGCGAGTTATTCAAAGGTGAAAATTTAGTTTAATTTGTAAATATAAGGTAAGGTGTAGGGATATATGGAAAACATAGCTCTGGCAGTAGAAAAAAGAGACGACAGTGAAGTAAAAAATAAAGTCGCAAGAAAATTAAAATATAAAAATTATATTCCGGCAGTTATGTATGGTTTGAAAAAAGGGCCGGTAAGCATCAAAATCAAGGAAAAAGAATTTAAAGATATTTTAAAAGGCAGAAGCATATACAGTTTGATTTTCGATATGCGTATAGACGGTGCAAAAAAAGATAAGAAGGAAACGGTTTTAATAAAGGAATTTCAGAGAGATCCCATAACCAGAGATTTTCTACATGTGGATTTTTTAAGAATTCAAATGGAAAAGGAAATAGAAACCTCTGTTCCCATCCATATCACAAATGAAGAAATAGCTCATGGAATCAAGGAGGGCGGCGGTGTCCTGCAGCATGGTCTAAGGGAGTTGCATATATCCTGTCTTCCTGCAGATATCCCGGAATATATCGAATATGACATAAAAGACCTTGATATGGGTATTATAATCAGAATCTCCGATATCAAAATTTCCGATAAAATAAAGATCCTCAATGATCCCGAGGAAGTAGTAGTTTCAATAATTCATCCGACTCAGTTAAAAGAAGAAGAAGTAGTTGCCGAAGAAGAAGCTGAAGAAGAGATTACCGAACCCGAGATAATTGGCAAGGGGAAAGAAGAACCGGAAGAGGAAAAAGGAAGTTCGAAAGAAGAGGGTCATCAGAAAGAAAAAGGATCCAGGGAAAAATAACCATCATGATTTTAATTGCCGGTCTTGGTAATCCCGGAAAAGATTATGAATTCACCAGGCACAATATAGGTTTCAGGATTGCTGACAAATTTATCGAAGGATTCGAGAAAAAGAGCTTTTATAAGAAATTTGATTCTCTTATATGTGAGTCATCATTCAGTGATCAAAAATTAATAATCATCAAACCTCAAACTTTCATGAATAATAGCGGCATTTCAATTGCTCTTTACTACAGGTCTTTTGGTAATCAAATAGATTCGCTGCTGGTGATCCATGATGACATCGATATTGAATTCGGGGAAATCAGACTCAAAAGAGGCGGAAGCACCGGCGGGCACAAAGGCCTTGAATCAATAGTGGAAAGCCTCGGGAACGGCGAGTTTGATAGATTGCGGTTCGGTATTGGCCGACCTCCCGGTAAGCAGGATCCGGCAGATTATGTGCTTGAGGAGTTTAAAAAGAAAGAAAAGGAAGATGTTGAAGTCGGCGTGCAGAGATCAGTGGATATTATAAAAGATTACCTGACAGAAGGCATTGAGTTCGCAATGAATAAATATAACTAATCCTGCAGACTGCATTATTTTTTAGATTTAATACTTGATCTTTTTACCATTAAAAATCAATTGTTTATTTATATCCGGATTTTATTGGCACAGCCCTTATAGATTATCCTATAAATTTACTGACTGTTTTTTTTATATTCATTATTGACAAAAGTTTTAGAATATTAATTATGAAAATGTTTTTAAAAAATTTTATAAATGAAAAGCAGTGGCAGCAGTTTATAGAAAAATATGAGAGGACCAATATTAAAGGTAAGAAAGGTGGAACTGCAAATCTAGATACCCTGATTGCAGATGAAAATATCTGGCCCTTTGTTATCGGTGCTTTTTTAAAATATTCCGGTATTCCGGCTCTGGTAGTCACATCGACTTTCGAGAGGGCCTCTGAACTCGAGCAGGAAATAAGCTGCATTGTCCCGGAAATCAAAATATTGAATTTCCCGAGCCTTGGAAACGGGATTTTTTATAAAAATAGAATCACTGCCCCGGAAAATCTTACCAGAAGGCTTAATGTCATTAAAAATTTACAGAATACCGGAAATTCCGGCGATAAATTCTTGATTATTGCCACCAGTAATTCTTTATTGAATTTAATGCCTATTTCTAAACTCAAAAAAATAAAAAGTATGGAAATAAAGGCTGGAAACGAATATAAAAGGGATCAATTGATATCGGATCTTGTCGGGAGCGGTTATGAGAGGGTCCATATGGTTTACGATAGAGGAGAATTCAGCGTGAGAGGTGAGGTTATAGATATCTTTGATGCAACAGGCGAAAATCCGGTGAGGATCGATTTCATTGGAGATGAGACAGAGAAAATATTTTCATATGATGTTTCAAGCAATAAAATGATAAAGAATTTAAATAAAGTATCTCTTTTCCCGAATATTAATCCCTGGGAAATAGAAGAAACAATAGGCCTAAAACCCGCTGACAGAATGATTTCTTTTATTGATTTATTAAAAGACAGTATCCCAAAAATTGCCATGATACTCTGTGACCCGGTGGAGATTTATTTAAAAATAAGAAGCGATATCGATATTCTGAGCCAGATCTTCAACAGGGATAAAGATATTCTAAAAACTGGCGGTAAAGAAATTGCGGATGCTCATATTGTAAAAAAGGATTTTCTGGAAAGAAAAGATTTATATCTGAAGCTCAACATAGTCTCCGCCAGAGAACGGGCCAGAGGTATTGGTGAGTTTAATCTCGGAAAAATTGCAAAACAGAAAAAAAGTTTCGGAAATTCTGTAGATTTTATTCAAAATGTAAAAAATGATTTTAAAGCAAACAGGAAAGTCATCATTTCTATCGACGGAAGCGAGCGGAGGAAAAAGATAGAAGAATTATTCCTGAGTAATTCGGTATCCTTTAATTATTTAAAAAGCGGAGACAACGTTGACTTTAATTTACTTCAGTCCGGTATAGCAGGCATATCGGACTCAAGATTATACAGGGGCTACGAGTCAGGGGGTGTTTCTTTATACGGCGAACTCGATATTTATGACCGTATGCAATATCAAATATCTCCGGGAAAGATTCCGGCTGCTGCCGGTGCAGAATATTTTGAACCAGGGGAATATGTGGTACATAAAAATCATGGTATTGGAAAATATGTCGATGTGATCTCTAAACAGGTTAATGGTTATAAAAGAGAATTTTTCTTAATAGAGTATGCGAATAAAGATCGGTTATATGTTCCTACCTGGCAGGCCGACCGGATCAGCAGATATATTGGCGAAAAAAAACCTAATATAACTCCGCTAAATTCCACCCAATGGGATGGCCTTAAAAAAAGGGTACGGAAATCCGTACATAAACTTGCTATCGATCTGGCTAAACTATATGCAGAGAGGGACTCAGCCAGCGGATATGCATTTCCTGTTGATAGCCCATGGCAAAAGGAAATGGAAGACTTGTTCCCGTTTAAGGAAACCCCCGATCAGGTCAAAGCCATAGAATATGTAAAAGATTCTATGAGCAAGCCAAAACCAATGGATATCCTGTTGATCGGTGATGTTGGATTTGGAAAGACAGAGGTCGCGATAAGAGCGGCCTTTAAATCGATAGAAAACGGTAAGCAGGTTTTGATGCTGGTTCCTACCACAATTCTTGCCGATCAACATTATCAGACTTTCAGTGAGCGTTATAGGAATTATCCGGTTAATTTAGAGGTCCTGAGCAGATTTAGGGTCAGAAAGAGACAAAAGCAAATAGTAAAAGATTTTAATGAAGGCAAAATAGATATGATAATAGGTACCCACCGCATTCTTCAGGAGGATATAAAGCCCAGAGATCTTGGCCTCATAATAATAGACGAAGAGCAGAGGTTTGGAGTCGGAAGCAAAGAAAAAATAAAACTGCTGAAGACTGAAGTGGACGTACTGACCCTGAGTGCCACGCCAATTCCCAGGACGTTGTATATGTCTCTTACGGGAGTCAGGGATATTGTACTTATCGAGACTTACCCAGAAGGCAGAAATCCGATAGAGACTTTTGTGGGTGAGATTGATTATCAGGTAGTAAGAAGAGCCTTAGAAAGGGAAATGGCGAGAGGGGGGCAGGTATATTATGTCTATAATAGGGTAGCCGGTATAGAAAATAAGAAAATTCAGCTGAAGCAGCTGGTTCCACACGCAAATATTGCCCTTACGCACGGTCAGATGGAAGGCAGTAAAATAGAAAATATAATGACCGATTTTATAAATAAGAAATTCGAAATACTGCTGACCACTTCCATAATAGAATCCGGAATGGATATCAGTAATGTAAATACACTTATTGTCGAGAATTCACAGCTGCTTGGATTATCTCAGTTATACCAGCTTAGAGGCAGGGTAGGCAGGTCTTCCGAAAGAGCATATTCCTATTTTTTCTATCCCGGCAGGAAGAATCTGGGTCTACAGGCATTTCAGAGGCTTAAAACACTCGCAGAATATACAGACCTTGGTTCCGGATATAACATTGCTATGAGAGATCTGGAGATTAGGGGAGCGGGTGAAATATTGGGCCCCAGACAGCACGGCCACATTAATAGCGTTGGTTTTGATATGTATTGCCAGATAATAAAAGAAGAGATCGACAAGCTAAAGGGTGAAAAAATAGATGAAGATATTAATGTTCAAATAGATCTGCCTGTCAGTGCATATATCCCAAAAAGTTATATCGAGAGTGAAAAAGAAAGAATCAATATTTATAAAACACTGGGGAGCGCGGAAAGTCCGGATAAAATTGATGAAATAAAAGAAAAAATGAATCAGCGGTATAAAAAAATGCCGTCGGTAGTAGATAATCTTGTAAATATTGCCCGGATAAAATATTTGCTCCGCAAAGCAAAGATAGAGAAAATCATATTTTATGACGGGAAAGGTATCATATTAAAAAGAGTAGATATGCCGCAGAGCAAAGCAAGGGAAATGAACACGAAGAATAGCGATCTATCATACGAACCGGTATCAAGGCAAATAACCATAAAAAAAACTGGTAAAAATATTAATTTGGATTTAGTCTTAAATGATCTTAATGATATAATAAGTTTTATTTAATATTTATAAAAAGAAAGAGGTAGGAGTTGGACAGGAAATTGAAAAGGAACATCCTCATTATAGGTGCAGTTGTAGTGGTTTTAGTAATTTCTGCACTTGTTTATTTTTTTGTTTTTTACAATAAGACGGTAGCTTCCGCAGATGGAATAAAAGTAAACCAAAAAGAAGTAGATATTTATATGAATTTTTTAAAAATTCAGGATACCGGTGGAGAATTACCCACTGACGAAGAGGGATTAAAATCTCTGGAGGCTAATATTATCGATTCGCTTATTGTAATGAAATTGCTTGAGAATTATGCCGGAGAAAATGATATTGAAGTGGCGAGTGAGGAAATTGATGAGCAGATGCAGGCGGCATTGGCCAATTATTCTTCGGAAGAAGAGTTTGAAGATAGTTTAAAATCTATGGGTATAAATAGAAAATTTTTGGAAGATTATTTAAGAAGCCAGCTGTTCAGCAGTAAGATTTATAAGAAAGTCACCGCAGATGCCAGTGTGACCGCTGCTGAAGTAAGGCAATACTATGATGATAATAAGAGCACACAGTTCCTGGTTCCTGCCAGAGTTGAAGCAAGCCATATCCTGGCTATGTTTCCATGGGTAAAGGATGGTTCTGAGGAAACTCAGGAGGGTAGAGATGAAGCTTTAAGCAAAATAGAAACGGTTCAGGAAAAATTGCTAGAGGGTGAAGATTTTGCGGAATTGGCAAGTCAGTATTCGGATGATACAACAAACGCAGAGAATGGAGGAGAACTTGGTTTTGTTAGTAAAGGTCAGATGGTTGAGGAATTCGGTGAGGCACTATTTGCTCTTGATGTGGGAGAAGTAAGCGGAATCGTTGAAACCGAATATGGATTTCATATCATTAAAGCTACAGACTATGAAGAAGAGTATATCCAAGAATTCAGTGAAGTTAAAGAAGCCATAGATACGTATCTCCTTAACTTGCAAAAAATGGAAAAATGGGAGGATTTTATTTATTCTCTGATAGAGAAGACTGATATCAAATATTTCACGGATGTAGAAGGAACTTTAAAAAGCACAGAAGCCGGGACCGAAACGGAAAATAATACAGACGCAGAAACTGAAGATGATGCTGATAACGGAACAGAAGAGGAAAGCGAATGAAATTCCAGCTGAATGAAGGGGATCTTGAAGAGATTGACAATATAGACGATAGTGGAAAACTGTTTGCTATCCTAATAAGTATAATGAGCAGGTTAAGGTCATCCGAAGGCTGTATATGGGACAGAGAGCAGGATCATAAAACTATCAAAAGAAACCTGATAGAAGAGACTTACGAAGCAGTAGAGAGTATCGAGAATAAAGATTATAAAGGTCTTAAAGAAGAATTAGGTGATCTGCTTCTTCAAATAGTTTTTCACAGCCAAATCGCAGTCGAAAACAAGGAATTCAATATAAATGAAGTACTGCGGGGAATCATAGGAAAATTAATAAGAAGGCACCCTCATGTATTCAAGGGAATGGTTCTGAACAGCAGTGATGAGATTCTGGCAAACTGGGAAAATATTAAGAAAAAAGAAAGAAAAGAAAAATATAAAGAACCGGATTCAATATTCAGTGGAATTCCAAAATCTCTTCCTTCGCTCCATTATGCTTATGAAATTCAAAATAGAGCTTCGAGGCTGGATTTTGATTGGGAAGAAATAATCGATATCTTTGAAAAAATAGACGAAGAACTTGCTGAATTGAAAAAGGAGATGGGAAAAAGACGGAAAATCCGAATCCCGGACGAGATTGGAGATGTCCTTTTTAGCATAGTAAATGTTGGCAGGCGTCTTGGCATAGATTGTGAAGAAAGTTTATATGGGGCAAGTAAAAAATTTATAAGAAGATTTAATTTTATAGAAAAATATGCTGATGAAAATAATTTAAATTTTAAGAAACTTTCTCTTAAAGAAAAAGATAAACTCTGGGAAATTGCGAAGAAAGAATTGCCATGGAAATAAGAAAGACTAAAATAATCTGTACTATCGGACCCGCGAGCAAAGAAAAAAATATTTTAAAAAGACTCATAACCGGTGGTATGGATATAGCACGCATAAACACTTCTCACAGCAATTCCGAAGAAGTCATCGAATTGGTCAAAAAAATAAGGTCGGTTTCACGGGAACTTAAAAAAAACACAGCAATAATACTGGACCTTCAGGGTCCTAAGATCAGAGTCGGCCAGCTAAAAAATAAAATAAATCTGCATAGAAAACAAAAAGTCATTTTTACAACAGCCAGAGATTACGTATCCGATTATCCGGACACAGAGACTATCATTAAAGTCAATTATGGTAAATTTATAGAGGACCTTAAACCGGGGACCCGTATATTCATAGATGACGGTTTGATCGAGTGTAAAGTGCTGGATATAAATCTAACTAAAAAGACAGCTTTTTGTGAAGTTATATCCGGTGGACCCCTCGACTCTTGCAAAGGAATCAACCTTCCCGGTGTAACCATAAGCGTGGATTCGGTCACCAGGAAGGATATGGAGTTTTTAAACCTTGGCCTGGAACTGGAAGTGGATTTCATAGCGCAGTCTTTTGTCAGGAATTCATATGATGTTGAAAAAATCAAGAAAGTAATAAGAAAGAAAAAGAAACATACCATGGTTATAGCCAAGATAGAAAAACATGAAGCAGTGAATAATTTTGATGAAATTTTGAATTCTGCAGATGCTATTATGGTAGCGAGAGGTGACCTCGGAATTGAAATAAATGCAGAAGAGATTCCTTATATCCAGAAGGAAATCATAAAAAAAACTAATATAGCAGGAAAACCGGTAGTCACTGCTACACAGATGCTTGATTCCATGATACGAAATCCCAGGCCCACAAGAGCCGAAGTAAGCGATGTAGCAAATGCAATAATAGATGGTTCGGATTCAGTTATGCTTTCAGGTGAAACTGCAGTGGGTGCGTATCCTCTGAAATCTCTGGAGATGATGGTTAAAATAATAAATAAAACCGAAATCTCTCTGGATTATGATTTATTATTAAATAATATTGCTTTAGAGAAAAAGAAAACAGGAATCTATCCTAATACTATTACCGGGGCGATAAGCTTTGCATCCTGTGAAATTGCCAGAATACTTGATGCAAAAGCTATTATTTCATCAACCGAGTCAGGGCATACAGCAAGACAGGTATCCAAAAATAAGCCAAAAAGTATAATAATCGGTGCAAGTTCCAATGATTGGGTGGTCAGACAGTTAATGATCAGCTGGGGCGTGGTCTCTGTAAAGATGAGATCAGTCAAGAACATAGATTCGATGATTGATGAGTCCGTAAGTGTTTCTAAAAGGTTAAATTATGTAAATACGGGAGACAGGGTAGTTATTACTGCCGGTGTGCTGGTAAATAAACCGGGAAGTACCAACCTTATAAATGTTAAAGAGGTTGAGTAAAATACAGTGGGGTTAATCCGGAACGGACCTGCTTCTTAATCTTCTGTGAATCTTAATTTTTTAAGCAGTTTATTCTCTCCGATCAATGTCAGGATATCATCTTTCTGAAATATATAGTCAACGCTTGGAGGAGAGATGATTTCATTTTTACTGTTTTTTATACTTATTATGGTCACTCCATATTTGTGTCTCAAATTTAACTCGATCAAGTTCTTTCCTACTATTGTTTCCGGTGCCGGTATTTCTATAATACTGACATCCGGACTGACCTCAAGAAAATCGATGATATTCGTACTTATAAGGCTTCTTGCGACTCGCTCTCCCATATCTTTTTCAGGGTATACTATTATATCCGCTCCTACTTTTGAAAGCACTCTTCCCTGTGTCCTGGTACCTGCTTTGGCAATTATTTTTTTTGCGCCTTTCTCTTTGAGGAGAAGGGTTACAAGTATGGAATTCTGGATATATTTTTCTCCGATGCATACAAGAACAGCTTCATAATCCGAAATGCCCATAGATTCCAGAATGTCCGCATCGGTGGCGTCACACTTTATTACATCTGCTATACTCTCGGACATTCTCTGTACACTGTCTTCGGATTGATCTATTCCAACCACGCTGTGTCCGGCTTCCGTTAGAATAGCGGCTACGCTTGCTCCAAATCTTCCCAATCCGATTACTAAAAATTGTTTTTTCATTTTCTTT
>CAZODG010000031.1:0-12099 GCA_964578525.1 uncultured Actinomycetota bacterium | reverse complement strand
TTATTTTTTCGCAGCGGGTGCTGTTGGAACTAATAAAAAAAGGGATGAGAAGAGAAGATGCTTATGCTCTTATTCAAAAAGCAGCCCTTAAGGCCTGGAACGATGAAGGTGATTTTAAAGAAAACTTATTGAAGGAAAAAAAGATACTGGCTCTGTTAAGTAAGAAGGAGTTAGAAGAATTATTCGATGTTAAATATCATTTAAGATATGTGGATAAAATTATTGGCAGATTGGAAAGTATCTGACTGCAAAATCTATCCCTACAAGAAAACAGGTTTATCAGTTGCGGCGAAGATAAGGAAAATAAAAGAATGATACAGCGGTTTTACCGGCTTGCAGATAGAAATTCAGAATATTGCTACTACATCGAAACCCTAAAATCCTTTACCAAATCTGAACTGGATATACTCAATTGGCTGCTTGCGGAAACATTCGAAGCGGAAGATTTTGGAGAGAAAACGTTTCTTGATGGCAAAAACCGGACTATTATCGAAATCGGCCCCCGGTTGAATTTCGAGACTGCATTTTCAACAAATGCAGTGGCTATATGTCAAACCTGTGGTCTGGAAAAGGTCACCCGCCTTGAACTTTCAAAGCGTTACATACTGGCATCCGAAACCAATCTGTCACAATTTATTGATACTAATCACGACCGGATGACGGAATGTGTGTATTCCGGTCCGCTGCAAACATTCGAAACCGGCATTGTACCGGAAGAAGTGTATGCGATATCTTTGATAGAAAATGGCATAGAGGAACTAAAGAGGTTTAACCGGAAAATTGGCCTGGGAATGGATGAGTGGGATATTAAATTTTATTATGATCTTTTTGTAAATACCATAGGAAGAAATCCCACCAGCGTTGAATGCTTTCAGCTCGGTCAGTCTAACAGTGAACACTCACGCCACTGGTTTTTCAAGGGTAAATTGATAATCGATGGCAAAGAGATTTCCGGGACCCTGATGGAGATAATAAAATCTCCTCTAATCAGTAATCCTTCCAACAGCATAATAGCATTTAATGATAACTCAAGCGGTATAAAAGGTTACAATATCCGGACCATCATACCTAAACATCCCGGGGTCTGTTCAGCATTTTACAGTGAGAAGTTTACCTATCATCTCATATTTACTGCCGAAACCCACAACTTCCCAAGTGGTGTGGCACCATTCCCGGGAGCTGAAACAGGGACAGGGGGAAGGATAAGAGATGTCCAGGCAACCGGAAGAGGAGGGCTCGTAATCGCCGGTACTGCAGGGTACTGCACCGGTAATTTGAATATTCCGGGATATATGATTCCCGGAGAAGATAGCAAATTTCTCTATCCTTCTAATCTTGCTTCTTCCCTGAAGATTATGATCAGGGAAAGCGACGGCGCGTCCGATTATGGAAATAAGTTTGGAGAACCGGTAATACAGGGATTTACCCGGACATTCGGCTTAAGACTGCCGGACGGACAGAGACGCGAATGGGTAAAACCGATTATGTTTACCGGAGGAATCGGTCAGATCGATAACCGCCACATAAAGAAAGAGAAACCTGAAAAAGGTATGAAAATAGTTCAGGTTGGCGGTCCTGCTTATCGTATCGGCATGGGCGGCGGTGCAGCCTCAAGTATGGTTCAGGGAGAAAACAGGGAAGAGCTTGATTTCAATGCTGTCCAGCGCGGCAACGCTCAGATGGAACAGAAGATGAACAGGGTGATCAGGGCGTGTATTGAAATGGGGGAGGGCAATCCTATTTTAAGCGTACACGATCAGGGCGCAGGGGGGCCCTGTAATGTACTGACCGAACTTGTAGAACCGGCGGGAGGTAGAATCGGGATAAGAAATATCCAGGTCGGGGATAAGACAATGTCGGTACTTGAAATATGGGGTGGTGAATATCAGGAACGAAATGCTTTCTTAATTAAAACAGGATGTTTAAAAATATTTCAGGATATATGTAAAAGAGAAAAAGTCAATTGCGAGGTTCTGGGAGAAATAACCGGTGACGGAAGGATTGTGGTTCATGACAGCAGGGACGGCTCTACCCCTGTCAGTCTCAACCTTGATGAGATTTTAAGCAAAATTCCAAAGAAGATTTTCAATCTGGAAAGTATACCCGTAAAATTAAATCCTCTTGTAATTCCCGATGACCTTTCGGTTGAAAAGATTCTTAAACTTATATTCAAATTGCCATCCGTAGGATCAAAAGGATTCCTGGTAAGAAAAGTCGACCGCAGTGTGACCGGACTTGTCGCAAGGCAGCAATGCTGCGGACCGCTGCAGCTTCCAGTAGCGGATGTAGCGGCAGTGGCGCAGAGTCACTTCGGCTTAAGCGGTGCCGCAATCTCGATAGGGGAGCAGCCGATAAAGATTTTAATCAATCCCGAAGCAGGTGCAAGAATGGCGCTGGGAGAAGCGCTTACAAATATAGTATGGGCTCTGCTAAGCGACCTTGAACATATAAAGTGCTCGGTCAACTGGATGTGGGCAGCAAAACTTCCCGGCGGCGGTGCCGCCCTCTATAAAGCGGCGGTTTCTCTCGGAAAATTGATGAAAGAAATTGGTATCGCCGCAGATGGCGGTAAAGACAGTCTGTCGATGGCCGCACAGGTAGAGGAAGAAATTGTCAGGGCACCCGGACAGGTGGTTGTTTCTGCTTACTGCTCGGTGCCGGACATAACTAAAATATTGACTCCGGATATCAAATGTCCTGGCGAAAGCAAATTGATGCTTATCGATCTTGCCCGGGGCAAAAACCGTCTTGGAGGCTCGGCACTGGCTCAGGTGCTGGGACAGATAGGCGATGACTCTCCGGATATCGAAGATCCCGACCTTCTTAAAAATGCCTTCAGGATAATTCAAAAAATAATAAAAGAAAATTTAATACTGGCCGGACATGATAGAAGCGATGGCGGGCTCATGACAACTCTGGCAGAGATGGCAATGGCAGGAAATTGCGGAATGGAAATCGGATTGCCTGAAAAAGAAGAACTTATTTCAGGGCTTTTCTCGGAGGAACTTGGCCTGGTTTTTGAATATCTGCCGGGCAATGAGGCAGCCATCATCGGCATTTTGGATAAGTCTGCAATTCCTTTTGTAATTCTTGGGAAAACAGGTAAAAAAAGACGAGTAGTTATAAGTCAGGGCGGTGAATCAAAATTTGATATCGATACCCCGACTCTTCTTTCCTGGTGGGAATCCACAAGCGATCAGCTTGAAAAGCATCAGATCGATGTAAAGATGGCAGAGGAGCAGGCAAGATCCCACGACCGGTCCGGTCCTTCTTATCATCTATCCTTCCGGCCCGAAAGTACCCCCGGGGAATTATTAAAGAGAGTTAAAAAACCGGCGATTGCGGTTATCCGTGAGGAGGGCAGCAATGGTGACAGAGAAATGACCTCAGCTTTTTTCTCAGCCGGATTTGAACCCTGGGATGTAACCATGACCGATTTACTTGACGGTGGTATCACGCTTGATAAATTCAGAGGGGCGGTCTTTGTAGGAGGATTTGCCCATGCAGATGTTCTTGATAGTGCGAAAGGCTGGGCAGGCATTATCAAATTTAATCAGAAACTGCAAAAAATGTTTGATATCTTTTACAAACGGGAAGATACTTTCTCATTGGGTGTTTGCAATGGATGTCAGCTTATGGCCCTTCTTGGCTGGATACCATGGAGAGGAATTGCCGAATCCAGACAGCCGAGATTTATCCGCAATCTTTCCGGTCGGTTTGAATCGCGGTGGGCAACTGTAAAAATATCAAAAAGTCCTTCTATCATGCTTGAAGGTATGGAAGATTCTATTCTGGGCATATGGGTCGATCATGGAGAAGGTCATCTGTATTGCCCGGATCCCCAAATCCTGGAAGAGGTATCCCAAAAAGGTCTTGCTCCCGTACATTTTGTTGATGATAGAGGAATGTCCACAGAAAAGTATCCTTTTAATCCAAATAGTTCACCACGCGGATTTACATCATTATGTTCACCGGATGGAAGACACCTGGCAATGATGCCTCACCCCGAGAGGGCATTTTTAATGTGGCAGTGGCCGTGGATGCCTGAAAGCTGGAAGGCCAGCCTGGAAGTTTCTCCATGGTTGAGGATGTTCCAAAATGCCAGGGAGTGGTGTGAGAAAAACAGTTAAACTTCCTTAAGTCCTTTATTTATTTTAGTATTTTATTTGTTATAATAACTTTGTTTGTTTGATGGGATAAATTTAAAAAATAGATTTCATTAACCGGCGAAATGATAAAAAATATATCTGATAAAAAAATTAACGAAAAATGTGGTGTGTTTGGTATATTTGCACCCTGCAAGAAAGTATCAGAAATAATATTTTATGGACTTCAGGCACTTCAGCACAGGGGACAGGAAAGTGCGGGAATAGCAGTGTCCGACAGAGAGAATATTTTGATTTTCAAGGATCTGGGCCTGGTATCACAGGTATTCAACGAGCGAAATATTGCTCCTCTGCAGGGTGATATCGGAATAGGCCATACCCGTTATTCTACCAGCGGAATGAATATCTGGAAAAATTCACAGCCTCTTTACCGCATGTTCAAAAACGAAAGTTTTGCCATAGTTCATAATGGAAACCTGATCAATTTCAGGGAACTCAGGAATGAGCAGACAAAGAAAGGTCTTAGATTCGAAACCACCACGGACACTGAAGTCATAGCATCGCTTATAGAAAGCTCGGAGAAAGAAAGTATTGAAGATGCGGTCAAAGAAGCGATTAACAGGGTTAGAGGTTCATATTCGCTTCTTATATTGACCAGGGACAAAATTTTCGGGATAAGGGATCCTCATGGATTCAGGCCGCTTGTTCTGGGTAAACTTGAAGGAAATTTTATAATAGCTTCGGAAACATGCGCATTGGATATAATTGACGCAGAATTCATAAGAGATATTGATCCAGGGGAGATAGTAGTGCTGGACAAGGATGGCATCAGATCACAAATGATGCTGCCCGTTGACAGGATATCCATGTGTGTATTCGAGCTGATCTATTTTGCAAGGCCCGATAGTTACCTGAATAGTAAAAATGTTTTTGAAGTAAGGCATAGATTGGGTCAGGAACTTGCCAAAGAATCTCCCGCTGACGCTGATCTGGTTATTTCCGTACCTGATTCCGGTACGCCCGCTGCTATCGGGTATTCTGCAGAATCAAAAATACCATATGCCGAGGGTTTTATTAAAAACAGATATGTGGGAAGGACCTTTATTGAACCAAAGCAGGAAACCAGGGAGATAAGTGTCAAGCTTAAATTAAATCCTTTAAAGGATATCATAAGGGGCAAGAGGCTGGTAGTGGTCGATGATTCAATAGTCAGAGGGACGACATCTAAAAAAATAGTTAAAATGCTATATAATGCCGACGCCAGAGAAGTACACTTGAGGATCACCTGCCCTCCGCTGCTTTATCCCTGTTATTATGGCGTTGATATGGCCACAAGGAATGAATTTATTGCCAACCATAAGAGTCAGGAAGATATAAGAAAATTTCTAAAAGTCGATAGTTTAAAGTATCTATCTATGGATAGTTTAGTAAAAGTGGTAAGCGAATCAAAAGAAAAATTTTGTTTCGCCTGTTTCAATGGCGAATACCCCGTAGATATTACCGGGAGTATCGAATCCAGAGAACACCCAAAAGATGAAGAGGAGAAAGTACCTTCGAATGCCTGAAAAGGATAAAGAGAAAGATATTAAAAAGTATTCATACAGGTCATCCGGTGTTGATATAGACAAAGCTTCAAATGTACTCGGCCAGCTTAAAAAAACAATAGCATCCACCTTTTCAGATAAAGTGTTAAGTGACCTCTCATCATTTTCAGGCCTTTTTCAACTGGATTTGAAGGGATATAAGAATCCTATTCTTACTTCTTCAACCGATGGAGTAGGGACGAAAATAATTCTGGCCAAGAAATTGGATCATTACGAATCTATAGGACAGGATGCCGTAGCAATGTGTATAAATGATATAATATGCTGCGGAGCAAAGCCTTTATTTTTTTTGGATTACATAGCCTGCGGCAAAGTAGAAGATAAAAAGATAAAAACAATAATCAAATCCATTGCCGAAAGCTGCAGTTATTGCGACACTGTCCTTATTGGAGGAGAAACAGCGGAACATCCTGGAATGAGCAAGGAAGACGATATAGATGTTGCCGGTTTTGCTGTAGGGATCATAGAAAAATCAGTCATAATCAATCCGCGTCTCGTTAAAAGAGGAGATATAATAGCCGGCTTAGCTTCTTCCGGGATTCACAGCAATGGATTCTCACTGGTGAGGAAGCTGATAGAAGATAAGCAATTGGACCTCGATAAAAAATATGATTGGGGCAGAGGTAAATCACTTGGGAATTTATTCCTGACTCCAACCAGGCTATATTCCAGAGCGGTAAGTAAAATGATTAAAAATAAGGTTAAAATTCATGGGATCGCCCATATCACGGGCGGCGGATTTTATGAGAATATAAATAGAATAATTCCCGGTAATATGGATGCCTCGATAAAGGAAGGAAGCTGGAGAGTCCCGGCAGTTTTTAAATTTCTGCAGCAGCTGGGTGATATCGATAGAGACGAGATGTTCCGGGTGTTCAATATGGGTATCGGGATGGTTTTAATCATTGCTCCGGATGAATTTGATAGAACAAAAAACATTGCCGGAGATATGGGAGAGGATCTGTACAACATAGGTATTGTCACAAAAGGGAACGGTAAGGTAATAATAAAGGAAAGTCAGGATTTGGATGGTTAAAAGAATTGCTGTGTTTGCATCAGGTTTCGGATCGAATCTTCAGGCCATTATAGATTACAATAAGAATAATAGCCTAAACGGAGAAATAGCACTGGTTTTTTCCAATAAAAAAGATGCTTATGCTCTGAGCAGGGCAAATGAAAACAATATCAAATCGGTTTTTTTGGATCCTTTGGATTATGGCACAAGGGAAGAATTTGATAAAAAAATTATCGAACTTCTGGAAGAAGAACAAATAGATCTTGTGGTCCTGGCAGGTTATATGTTTCTTGTGAGTCTGGAGTTTGTCCGTAAATTCAAAAACAGGATTGTGAATATTCACCCTGCGCTTCTTCCATCATTCAAAGGCACTCATGGGATAAAGGATGCTTATGAATATGGAGTAAAAGTAACTGGAGTAACGGTCCATTTTGTAGATGAAGGTCTGGACAGCGGACCGATAATAATCCAGAAAGCGGTAGATATAAATCAGGATGAAAGCATGGAAGAACTGGAGGAAAAAATACACCGCGTGGAACATGAAATCTATCCACTTGCTGTAAAATATTTTTGTGAGGATAGATTAAAAATAGAGGGAAGAAAAGTAAAGATTTTAAATAAAAATAATATTAAGTAAAGGGGAAAAATGAAAGTAAAGATAAAAAGAGCGTTGATCAGTGTTTCCAAAAAAGAGGGCATTGTAGATTTTGCCAGAACACTGGAAGAGGCAGGAGCAGAAATCATCTCGACAGGCGGGACCTACAGGACACTGGAAGAGGCAGGGATAAAAGTAAAGAAAGTAGAAGAATTTACCGGTTTCCCTGAAATGTTGAACGGAAGAGTAAAAACACTTCATCCGTATATACACGGGGGGATACTGGCAGACCGGAGCAATGAAAATCATATGAAGGAAATCTCGGATTCAGAGATAAAACTAATAGATATGGTGGTGGTAAATCTCTATCCCTTTAAAGAAACTATATCGAAGCCGGACGTCACAATGGAAGAAGCTATCGAAAATATCGATATAGGCGGTCCGACTATGATAAGAAGCGCATCTAAAAATTACAAAGGAGTGGCCGTAGTCGTCGATCCCGGGGACTATGACAAAATACAGGCTGAGTTAAAAGAGAGCGGAGGATATATAAGCCCGGGAACTCTGTTCAGATTGAGCGTCAAAGCTTTTCAGCATACCTGTGAATATGACAGTGTGATATTTAATTATCTAAAAGATAAGGTCGGAAGCAGCGGAGATTCGGATATATCTATAAGGGATCACCTTAATGTTGATTGCGGCGGCTCCGGCGGGATGACCGGAAATGATTTCAGGGACGATGGGGGTAATTTTAAGGATAGACTTGATTTGAACCTGAAAAAAATTCAGAACCTCAGATACGGTGAGAATCCCCACCAGAAAGCTTCATATTACAAATATGAAGGTACAGGCACAGATAATTTTGCAGGTGCCAGACAGCTTCAGGGTAAGGAGCTATCCTATAATAATATTATGGACGGCAATGCAGCATTCGGAATTGTCAGAGAATTTGCTGCTACATGCGTTGCGGTAATAAAACATAATAATCCCTGTGGTACGGCTGTGGGTGAGTCTGTTATAGAGGCTTATAAGAAAGCATATGAGTGTGATCCGGTATCGGCTTTCGGCAGTGTTGTTGCCTGTAACATGAAATGGACGGTAGAGGCCGCGCGGTTTATGCTGGATAAATATGTAGAAGTGCTTATTGCTCCGGACTTCGATGAGGAAGCCCTTAAGGTCCTGACTGAAAAGCAAAACTTAAGAATTCTTAAGATGGACTTTAAACTGGACGCCTATATAAACAATTTGAATTCGGATGATTTCAAGCTGGAAAAAGTAGATATAAAAAGCGTTGACGGCGGAATATTGATTCAGGATCTTGATGAAGGAATGGACAGCAGAAAGAATATGAAGGTAGTTACAGATACCCAACCTGAACCTGACCAGTGGGACGATCTTTTATTTGGATGGCAGATATCTAAAAGTGTCAAATCCAATGCAATAGTACTGGCTGTTGGCGGCGCTACAGTAGGCATAGGCGCCGGCCAGATGAGCAGGATCGATGCTGCAGAGATAGCCATAAAGAAATCAGGCGGAAGATGCAATGGATCGGTAATGGCTTCGGATGCATTTTTCCCATTTGAAGATGTAGCCGAGCTTTCCGCAAAAAATGGAATCAAGGCAATAATCCAGCCCGGTGGTTCCATAAGAGATAAGGACGTAATCGAAAGCTGCAACAGGAATAAGATTCCAATGATATTTACCGGGAAAAGGCATTTCAGACACTGATCATTTGAATAGCCAGTAAAGAATAGATAGGAAAATAAAATCCCCTCTGCAAAGATATTGCAAAGGGGATTTTTACTCAGACACTTACTGAATGGTTGGACCCAATCCCTGCGATTCTCCTATTTTTAATTCATTGCCGGAAATCTTTATATTTTTATTATCTTTGATATCCGGTTTTGAGGGATATCTTTCCAGGGTGTGTTTTATTACATCATCAATGTTTTCCACAAATTCCAGCTTTAATCCGCCAAGTATACTTTTGGGTATCTCTTCAAGATCTTTCTTGTTTTTTTCAGGAAGTACCACTTTCTTCAGGCCCGCTCTTTTTGCAGCCAGTAATTTTTCTTTAAGTCCACCGATTGGAAGAACTCTGCCTCTCAGGGTTATTTCTCCGGTCATTCCCACGTCTCTCAATACGGGTATTCCCGTGAATGTCGATACCAGAGATGAAGTAATAGCAACACCGGCAGATGGGCCATCTTTGGGCACTGCACCTGCGGGAACGTGAATATGTATATCGGATTTACTGAATAAATCTTCGTCTATCCCAAAAGCTTTTGCCCTTGAATGTATATAACTTATTGCTGCTTTTGCAGATTCCTGCATCACATCACCAAGTTTACCGGTAAGTATCAGTTCTCCGCTTCCCTTATAGTGAGTGGATTCAATAAGCAGTATATCTCCGCCTACCGGAGTATAAGCCAGGCCTGTAGCTACTCCGACTCTATTCTTATCTTCGATTTCACTGGGTAGGACCCTTGAAATACCAAGATAATTTCTTACCCTTTCGGCACTTATATTTTTTGAATACTTTTTTCCTTCAACTATCTCTCTTGCGATTTTTTTGCAGATATTTGCTATTTCCCGCTCCAGGTTTCTGACACCGGCTTCTCTGGTATATTCCTCGATTATCAGGCAGATAGCATCACCGGAAAATTTCACATTATATTTTTCTATTCCCTGCTCCTTTAATTGTTTGGGGATCAGGAATTTTTCAGCTATGTGGATCTTTTCCTCTGAACTATAACCGGGTATTTCGATGATTTCCATCCTGTCTCTCAGTGCAGGATGTATGGTATCCAGTATATTAGCTGTTGTTATGAACATTACATTTGATAGATCGAATGGCACCTCAAGGTAATGATCCCTGAATGAATTGTTTTGTTCGGGATCAAGTACTTCAAGCAGCGCTGATGAAGGATCGCCCCTATAATCAGCTCCCACTTTATCGACTTCATCAAGCATGAAAACCGGATTATTTGTTTTAACCTGAGTAAGTCCCTGAATTATTCTTCCCGGAAGTGCTCCTACGTATGTTCTCCGGTGTCCCCTTATTTCGGCCTCATCTCTTATGCCCCCAATAGACATTCTAATGAATTTTCTTCCAAGAGACTTGGCTATGGACTGGCCGAGAGAAGTTTTACCGACTCCGGGAGGACCGACGAAACAGAGTATGGGACCTTTGGTCGTTTTACCCTTTAATTTTCTTACTGCAAGATAATCAAGAATATGGGTTTTTACTTTTTCCAGATCGTAATGGTCGCCGTCCAGTATTTTCTTTGCTTTTTTCAGATCCAGAATGTCTTTGGTTTTCTCGGACCAGGGAACATCCAGCATTGTTTCTACATAAGTCCTCACATAAGAATATTCAGGAGACATGCTGGGAATATTTTCCAGTCTTTCTATTTCCTTTAATACCTTATCTTTAGCTTCTTTGGGCAGCTTTTTCTTTTGTAATTTTTTCTCGATATCTTTGGTCAATGCAATAGATTCATCGGATTCGCCGAGTTCGTTTTTTATAGCCTTAAGCTGCTGACGCAGATAATATTCCCTCTGAGTTTTCCCCACCTCTTTTTGGACCTTATCTCTTATCTGGGACTGAACCTCGAATTTTTTGAGTTCTTCACCCAGATATTCTGTTAATTTCCTTAACCTTACCTTCAGGTCGCTTTCTTCAAGGATCTTCTGCTTTTGTTTCGTGCTTGAAAGCAGATATGAAGCGAATAGATCAGTTTGAATTTCAGGTTTGGAAATATTAGTTGCTGCTACTACAAAAGCAGTAGGCAGCGGAATACCCAGTTGAATAAATTTTTCCACCTGCATTCTGACAGTAGTATTGAGATTCTCTGTTTCCTCGTCTTCTATTAAAGGTATTTCGTCAAGTACTTCGGTCACAACTCTGAAATAAGGTTCGATCCTGGTAAAATATTTTATTCTTACTCTGGAAATTCCTTCGACAACACATTTGATTTCATTCTCGGATATTTTTGCCACCTGTTTTATGGCGCAGGCAGTTCCTATTTCATATAAATCTTCTTTTTCAACCAGTTCCTTATTTTCTTCTTTCTGTGCAACTACAACTATGATCTTGTGTTCCCTGGATGCACTTTTAACTGCTTCCAGAGAATTTTTTCTGCCTACTACCAGCGGTGTTGCCAGAAACGGAAACACAACACTATTTTTTAGTGAAAGGAGAGGTAATTCCTCCGGTATATTTATTCTATCGATATTAAGTTTTTTTTCTTCAGCAGTCATTTTTTTCAACTCCTCTTTTTTTATTCTCTATGTCTTCAATATATATTCTACACCAACAAAAGAATATTTTTATAATATATCCTTTAATCCTTTTAAATAATTTTGATAAAGCAATAGATTATTTAGTCTTTTAATTATAACAATAATTTTCTAAAAATACTAAAATAATTCTCATTAATTAGTAAAATTTAATTTCACTTAAAGTGAAATATATTTTATATTTTATACACCTATCTATTAGCAAAGTCAAGTTATTATATGCAGATTAAATAAGAAATGCAGGTAATATATAAATGGTTTACTGATTAAAATGAAATTATACAGTAGAAGATATAAAACATTGTCGTGCAGATTTCGGGGTAGAAAATGAAATAATAAGAATTAATAGCCTAATTTCCTTAATTTATTTTCATCAAGACCGAAGTAATGGCCCAATTCATGCAGAATGACTTTTCTGATGTTCTTTTCCAAATCTTCATCATTGCGGCTTACTTTTTCAAGTGTTTTTTTATAAAT
>CAZODG010000030.1:0-12160 GCA_964578525.1 uncultured Actinomycetota bacterium | reverse complement strand
GGGAGGTGCGCTTGCCCTGACTTTTTCTATTGCTTTTGTAATTCCTCCGACTGCGGCTATGTGATTATCTTTGATCAGTATTGCATCAAAAAGGCCGAAACGGTGGTTGTGGCCGCCGCCGCAGAGAACTGCATATTTTTCGATTTTCCGCAGGAGTGGTTTTGTTTTCCTTGTATCTTTGATCTTGACTCCATAGGATTCCGCAATTTTTACAAATTTAGCTGTAAGAGTTGCAATTCCGGACATATGCTGGATGAAATTAAGGCAGGTCCTCTCGGCTTTTAAAATTGAAAGTGTTGGTCCATTTATATTGCAGATCCTTTCCATATATTTTAGGGTGTCACCGTCATTTTTTAGCTTCTCAATTTTAATGCTGCCGTCTATTTCTTCAAGCACATAACCTGCTACATCCAGACCGCTCAATACTGCGCCGTTTTTTTCCTTGCATATGACATATGAAGATGATTTTTTATCCAGAGGGATTAAGTAATTAGAGGTTATATCTCCAATATCGTTAAGATCTTCAAGGATTGCCCCACGTATTAAATCTATCACTTCACTTTTTAAGATCTTATCCTTCATATTCTAAAGTCTCATATTCAAACTTTTTTAAAATACACTCTATCCTGTCTGAGTATTATATGTTTTTTCCAGTTTTTATTATCTTTTTTCGGGAAGTCGTTTCTCTGATGTGTGCCTCTGCTTTCTTTCCTCAAGCGGGCCGCTTTTATTATAAGGCTTGCCACTTCGAGCATATTGGTAAACTCCAGTATATCTTTATCCTTTTTATTATAAAGATACTCACTGCCAAGATAAAGGTTTACGAATTCTGCTGCTTCTTTTAAGCCTTTCGCATCCCGGAGTATACCTACTTTTCTCATCATGATATTTCTTAAGTCGGAAATAAGTTTTTTTATTTGGGATTTATCACTGCTTGATTCAATGTTTTTGGGTTTACTTTTCTCTATATTTTTTTCTCTGTTTTCATCTAAAACGTCTCTTATGCTTTCGGTCACCTTTTCTTTTATTTTTTTATTTTCACCGGTTTCTCTCTCTTGTTTTAATTTTTTTTCTATGTCTTTATAGATCTTCCAGCCGTATACGAGACCTTCCATGAGGGAATTGCTTGCGAGCCTATTTGCACCATGCGCGCCAGTGGCGGCTACTTCGCCGCAGCAGTACAGGCCCTCTATATTTGTCTTACCATCGTAATCGGTTCTGATCCCGCCGTTAAGGTAATGTTCCGCAGGAGATACCTTGATCAAATCTTTTTTCAGGTCCAGTCCGTTTTCCCTGAGTTTTGAGATTATATTGGGAAAACGTATCTTAAGAAAGTTTTCGGGTATCTTCGTGGCATCAAGGTAAACATAATCAGTGCCGCACTTATCCATTATTCTTGTCATTTCCTTTACGACTATATCTCTGGGGGCAAGTTCCGCTCTGGGGTGTTTTCCGACCATGAATCTTTCTCCGCTGCAGTCCCGGAGGATTGCGCCTTCTCCCCTTAATGCTTCACTAATTAAAAACAATTTCGAGTTCCTGGTTTTAAATACCGTAGGATGGAACTGGATGAATTCTATATCCATGATGGCGGCGCCCGCCCTGTGGGCCATGGCAATACCATCGCCGGTAGATATGGGAGGATTGGTAGAAAGATCATATAACTGGCCGATCCCGCCGCTTGCTATTATGATATTTGAGGCAGGATGTATTTCAACCTTGCCGGTATTTATGTCCATCCCCAGAACACCAACACAGCTATTCTCATGGACCAGTATATCCAGGACAAAATACTCGGAAGAAAATTTTATCTGCTTCAATTTCTTTGAATGGGAGACCAGTTTTTTCTCAAGTTCTTCGCCTGTAGCGTCCCCTCCGGCGTGAAGAATACGGGGATAGCTGTGACCCCCTTCGGTGGTAAGACTGATTTCTCCCTCGGATATATCGAAATTCGTACCGATCTCTATCATATCCTCTATCATTTTGGGTGCAGTTTTAACCAGTATTTCTACGGCTTTTGGGTCACAGAGACCCTGACCGGCAGTTATGGTATCTTTATAATGAATTTTCCAGAGGTCAGGTCTCCTGATAGCGGCGGCAATACCGCCCTGTGCGTACCATGTTGTCGAATCGGAAAGAGAACTTTTAGTAAGGACCTTTATATCATTATCTTTTGCAAGTCTCATTGCGGTGGAAAGACCGGCGATCCCGCTTCCGATAATGATGCAGTCACAATATTTGTGGATTTTCTTGCAAGATAACGGATTTATTAAATATCTCTTTAACATGATTTATTTTATGGCTATCATCCTGTCAATAGCTGCTCTGGCTTTCTCTATGATTTCCGGCGGTACCTTTATTTCGTATACCTCGTCTTCCAGCGACCAGAGTATCTTTTCCAGGTTTATAAGTTTCATATTGGGGCATATGGCCCTGCCTGAAGCGGGATAGAAATTTTTATGCGGGTTCTCCCTTTTCATCCTGTGTATTATTCCGATTTCCGTCCCGATTATAAAATCTTTTTTATTGCTTGCTTTTACGTATTTTAACATTCCTCCGGTAGAAGCCACTTTATCGGCAATATCTATGACATCCGGTTTGCATTCGGGATGGACCAATACTGCTGCATTCGGATGTTCTTTTTTAATTTCTGCTATATCTTTGACATCGATTATGGCGTGGGAGGGACAAAATCCGTTCCACAGTATGAGCTTCCTGCCGGTCTGCCTCTGCACATAGTCTCCAAGATATTTGTCCGGTACAAAAATGATTTCTTTGTTTTCGGGAATGGATCTTACGACGTTTACCGCATTCGAAGATGTGCAGCAGATGTCGCTCAGCGCCTTTACTTTTGCGGTGGTGTTTACATAACATACCACTACTGCACCGGGATGTTCATCTTTAAGCTTCCGGAGCTGGGATGCGGTTATCATATCGGCCATCGGGCATCCGCTGTTTTTGTCTGGGAGAAGGACTTTTTTATCGGGGGACAATATCTTAGCGGTTTCTGCCATGAAATGAACCCCGCAGAATACTATCATCTGACCGTGTGCCCTGGATGCCTTTATGCTTAATTGAAGGGAATCTCCCACAAAATCCGCAATGTCCTGCACTTCGCCGATCTGATAATTATGTGCCAGTATTATGGCTCCCTTTTCCGTCTTCAGACTGATAATACTGTCTATGATTTCGATATTAGAATTCATATTTTGTTCCCCATGCCCATTAAAACGTCTAAGTTATTGTAGAACAACAAGTGTAAAAATAAAATACGCACTTTATTATGATTTTAAAAAGAGGTCGATATTTTATTTATTTTTCTTTTAATGTTATTATTTCAAACTCAGATACATTTAATTAGAATATAAATCATCTATATATTTCGGTAAGGATAATTTTTTGAAACTGATTATAAGCGAAAAAGAGATAGCTGCAGGCAGAATTGCTAAAATACTTTCGGGAAACGGCGTCGATGAGGAAAAAGTATACGGAGTTCCCGTTCATCATTTCAAGCACGGCGGTGAAGATTATAAGGTCATCGGGCTTAAGGGCCATATACTCAAGGTAGATTATCCAAAAGAATATGCAAACTGGTTCAAAGTGGATCCCATAGAGCTCATAGACGCCCCGATAGAAAAAATACCCATCCAGAAAAAGATAATCCAGGCGTTAGTGAAAATCTCCGGTGACGCGGACGAGATCATAATAGCCACGGACTATGACAGGGAAGGCGAGCTTATCGGCTATGATGCAATGCAGCTCGTCAAAGAAAAAAATGCGGTTGCTGCTACAAAAAGAGCCAAGTTTTCGGCAATTACTCCCAAAGATATAAATGAGGCGTTTTCGAAACCGGGTAAAATCGATTTAAACCTTGCCTTTGCGGGAAGGGCAAGACAGGATATAGACCTGATATGGGGAGCGACGCTCACCCGTTTCATATCCCTTACCACTTACCAGGTAAAGGATAAATTTCTTTCGGTGGGAAGGGTACAGACTCCGACTCTTACACTGATCGTGGAGAGGGAACTGGAGATAAAATCTTTTGTCCCGACCCCTTACTGGGTCGTAAGCGTAAAGCTGGAAACCCAGTCCGATGAGGAATTTGAGGCAACTCACAAGACAAAGAGATTTTTAAATAAAGATGATGCGCAGGCCGCATACATCAAACTGGGCGACACGGGAACGGTAATCGGAGTAAAGGAGAGCATCAGGGAAATAAAACCTCTTGCGCCGCTTAATACCACCGCCCTTATAATGAGCGGAAGTTCGATTGGCTTTTCCGCATCAAAGACGGTAAGCATTGCTGAAAGCCTGTATATGAACGGCTATATAAGCTACCCCAGAACCGACAATACGGTTTATCCTTCTTCCATTGATTTAAAAGAGATCGTCAGGATTCTGGGCACTTCCGGACAGTACCGGGAGATGTCCGAAGCGGTCCTTTCGCAGAGCACAATAGTTGCAAGCAGGGGTAAAAAGAGATCGACCGACCATCCGCCGATATATCCCACATCTGTAGCCGGAAAAGACAGCCTGAGCGCAGACGAATGGAAGCTTTATGACCTTATCGTAAGAAGATTCATATGCACCCTGCTTCCGGCAGCGAAGGTAAAGAACATAACTGCATCGATTGACATAAACGGAGAGATATTCATTGCCAGTGGTTCCAATACCGTGGAGGCGAACTGGATCAAGTTTTATCCATACTATAGATACAAGGATGTGCTTATTCCGCATCTCGAAGAAAAACAGATGCTTGCGGTTACCGGTAAAGAGCTGCAGGATAAGGAGACTATGCCTCCTTCAAGATACACACAGGGGAAGCTCGTCGAAAAGATGGAGGACCTGGGTCTGGGAACGAAGGCAACGCGCCATACGATCATACAAAACCTGAACCAGAGAGGATACGTAAGCGGCAATCCGCTCCAGCCTTCCGAAAAGGCCATTGCCGTGGTACGGATGCTTAAAAAACACGCCGAAAAAATATCTTCCCCGGACATGACCTCGGAACTGGAAATGTATATGGACGGCATAGTCAACGGGGACGAGACCAAAGAGGATGTGATTAACCGTTCCAGAAAAATGTTAAGCGAGGTCATGGTGGTTCTTAAAAATGGAAAGGAAGAGATATCACAGGAGATTAAGAAGGGGATAAAAGAGGACCTGATAGTCGGAAAATGCCCCGCTGAAAATTGCAGCGGGGACCTGGTTATAAGGACCTCGAGAAAAACCAGGAAGAGATTTCTGGGATGCAATGCCTATCCCGAGTGCACAACGACATTTTCACTTCCCCAGAAGGGTCTGCTTATCACGACCAAAGAGGAGTGCAAACATTGTAAATACCCCATGGTCAAGATTATCACCAAAGGAAGAAGACCATGGGATCTATGTATAAATCCGGATTGTCCCGGAAAAGATGAAAAGTATAAAAATTACAAAAATAACCGGGGAAGCAAAGAAACTTCTGATTGAAGCAAGTTTCAATCTTCCCGGTGATATCATAAGAGCTCTGGAAGACGCCGTTAAAAAAGAGACCGGTGCCGGAGCCAAAAAAATCCTGGAACTTATTTTAGAAAATGCAAAAATCGCCAGGGAACAAAAACTTCCCCTGTGCCAGGATTGCGGCCTTGTTTATATGGACCTTGATATAGGGCCTGATATTTGCATCGAGGACAGCGGCAATCTGAATACCCTGCTTAATCAGGCAGTAGCAGATACCTATACCGCCAGCTATTTAAGAAAATCGGTAGTATCCGATCCATTATTCGAGAGAAAAAATACCTCCGGTAACACTCCGGCAGTGATCGGCACGAATTTCACCTCAACTCTTGGCCTTCATCTGAAAGTATATTTGAAAGGCGGAGGCAGTGAAAATTGTTCCTATCTTTATATGCTGAATCCCTCGAGCGGTGAGAGCGAGATAATAAATCTGGTTCTTGATCTTGTTAAAAATAATGTCACCCGGTGCTGCCCGCCTGTGATTATCGGTATTGGAATAGGGGGGTCATCTTCCGAGGTGCCGAAGCTTGCGAGGCTCGCGAGTTTTAGAAATCTTGAAGTCAGAAATCAGGATAAAAGATATATGGATCTGGAGGAAAAAATACTGGATGCGGTTAACAGGACGGGAATCGGTCCGCAGGGTTTGGGCGGAAGGACGACTGCCCTTGCCTGCAACATAGAATATGCCCCTTGCCATATGGCATCACTTCCGGTGGCAGTTTTTATGGGTTGTCACTCCACAAGAAGGGCTGATTCGAAAATATCGCCCCCGTAAATATCATAAGCTACGAACAGAGGGAGATCTTTTACCTCTATCTCATGGATCGCTTCAGCGCCGAGGTCCGCATAGGCAACTACCCTGATGTTCTTTACTTTTGTCGAAAGAAATGCCGAAACGCCACCTAACGATACAAGATATACAGACTTGTATTTTTCCAGGAGTTCCTTTAGGGCACCGCTTCTTTTACCTTTTCCTATCATTGCTCTGACTCCGCATTTAAGCACCGGTTCGGTCAGGTTATCCATTCTGGCGCTCGTGGTGGGACCTATGCTTCCGCTCTTTTTACCCGGAGGAGTCGGTGCAGGACCCGTATAAAATAATGTGGCGTCTTTTAAATCGACAGGAAGTTTTTTACCATGCTTTATGGCTTCGATGATCCGTTTATGGGCGGCATCTCTTGCACTAAACAAGGTTCCGCTCAGATAGATAATATCTCCTGCCTTTAGTTCTTTGATTTTTTCTTCCGTAAGCGGTGTGGATAAATATTTATTCATCTTCGGTATCGAAATATTTGTCCCTTTTGAAGTAATTATCATAGGAATATAGTGGTTTCCTCGAAGGAGGCTGTCTTTTACTTCTTCTTGAGTTATAGATTATTATTATAATTATAAAGATTATAAATAAACCGATAAAACTTAAAATAACGATCAGGAAGTATGTCAGCAGTTTTGTTTTATCGCCCTCTATAAAAATTTTTTTCTCGTCGCCATATTTTATGTTCCATATGGCAATGTTGCTGTCGCCGACCAAATCTGCATTGTGTCTGATTATTTTTACCGGGAATTTTACCTGATAGGTCACATTTAAAATATCGCTGTCGTTTTTCGCAAGGTCGGCAACCCGTCTGTAGTCGGAATCCGCATCCGAAGAAGCAAGCAGTGTCTCATCTATTTTCATGTCTATATAATCTTCGAAGAAATATTCATCATGGAAAAAATAACTTACTTTTTCCAGTTTGGCATAAAACCTTTCAGGAGGAGTTTCAGCGAAATTATCAATCGAAATATGCTGGAGGAAGTTTATGTCTTCGAAACTTATAGTGGAACTGAAGTGAGTATAGCCCTCTTCATCGAATGTCTGGTATTCTCCTTCCGGAAGGATTTCCAGTATTTTATCGGAAAGAGATTTGCTTTGACCTGAAATTGCCGAACTGTTTTGCAGATATTCTGTTTTTACCGCTATATCGACTGTTCTGGTTCCGGAATAATCGGAGTTTACCTCGGTAAAGACATCGATAAGAGTCTGGTCACAGGAAGATAAAAGAGGGATTACAAAGAGAAGCAGGATAAAAATTGTTAAAATTTTGAAGTAACTTTGTTTTGCCATGATTTCTTTGTCTTGTTCATGAACAATTCTAACATATTGAAAACTAATGTTGTAGGAAAAGTTGGCATAAAACAGAATATTTTAGAGGGAGTTTAATTTTTCATGTGTGAGATCGACCCATCGTTTATCTGCTTCATTTCCCCTTAGTTCAAGGGCTTTTTGAAAATATGGAAGTGCTTCTTCGTATCTGCCCATATAATATAAAGTGGTGCCGAGCCAGTTATAATTCGATATATCCGATTTATTGTCCTGAAGTTCAAGTGATTTTTTTAAATTTTCCAGTGCTTCCTCATAATGCTCCAGCCTGGAAAGGGTAGAGCCGAGCCAGTTGTAGTCCAGCCAGTCTCCCCGCAGCTCCACTGCTTTCCTGAGATAGGGCAGCGCACCTTTATTTCGGTTAAGTTTTGAAAGAGTACTGCCAACCCAGTTGTAATCCGATCCATTACCGCGTAATTTCAACGCTTTCCCGAAATAAGTCAGCGCCTCTTCATACCGCTCCATGTAGAAGAGCACGGTTCCGAGCCAGTTGTAATTCGACATATTTTTTTTATCGTCCTGAAGTTCAAGCGATTTTTTAAAATTTTTCAGTGCTTCTTCATAACGTTTTAGTTTAAAAAGAGTGGCGCCGAGCCAGTTATGATCCAGCCAGTCCCCCCGTAGTTTTACACCTCTCTCAAAATAGGGTAGTGCCTCATCATATTGAGCGTTGTTAAAGAATTCTTTGCCTTTTTCGAAGTTGTTTTTGATATCAACATGCGGTGCGATCTTTACCCTGTCGATAATATCCTGAAATCTGGCTAAATCGTCCGGTTTTAAAGATAATTTCTTATATAATTCGCTTACGGCATTTTTTTTGGTATCGATTTTTGAATTATCTTTATAACGGCCCAGTTTTGTAAGGGTAGTGTTTAACCAGTACTTATCTGTTTCGTCCCCCCGCAATTCGGATGCTTTTTCGAAATAAGACAGCGCCTCACTGTAAAGGCTCATATTAAAAAGGGTGTTACCGATCCAGTGGTAATTTGATACATTTGATTTATCAGTTTGAAGCTCCAGAGATTTTTTAAGATAAGGCAGCGCTTCTCTGTACCGTCTTAACCTTGAGAGCGTAGTTCCGAGCCAGTTATAATCTATCCAGTTTCCGCGCATCTTTACCGCTTTCTCGAGATAGGGCAAAGATTCTTCATACCGTCCCAGATTTGAGAGAGAGATGCCCATCCAGCAATTATTGGATTCGTCTCCCCGCAGCTTAAATGCTTTTTCAAAATATGGCAGCGCCTCGCCGTAGCGGCCCAATCTATAAAGAGCCGCTCCCATCCAGTGGGAATCTGTTTCATTGCCGCGGCTGTTGAACGCTCTTTCGAGACAGGGCAGAGAGTCGCTGTATCGGCCGAGATTGTAGAACCTCATGCCTTTTTTTGAATCATCTTCTTCTATAACGATGCTTTTTGCCTGATCGAGCGCAGCTTGAACATCTACCGAATCACTGAACCTGTAAAACAATCTCATATGGGCTTCGTTTATTGTCTTTCGGGGCACCCCGAAATCTATTCCCAGTGCTTCTTCGTATTTTTCCCCTCTTACCAGTTCGATTATTTTTATTCCTTCAGCTGATGCCACTTTTCTTCCGCTCCTGTTTTTATTGCCTGATATGCTGCTTATAGAATTACCGTTAACGTCAGTATTCTATTTCTTTGATTTTTTTGGAATAATTATTGAAGTCATTTCCGGATATTACCTTCGCATTATTCAAAAGATTTAAAAGCTCAAGCGTCCTGTTTAAAATAATGTTGGTATGCTTATCCGGTTCAGGATTATTTTTTATCAGACTTGCCAGCTCTTCTTTTTTCAATAGGACCTTATTATCTTTTGAATTGCGCGTAAAATCATCTATTACCTTGCCGGCTATATGGATTGCTTTCTCAAGTTTCTCTTTTGTCCAGTTGAATTTCGGACCGCCCCCAAAATCCGGTATGGATCCTCCCATGCTATTACTGGCTGAATCTACGGGAATTGGCATGGGCTCTCTTTCTTCCTGTAATATTACGTTATTTCCTTCCAGCTGATTTAGTTTCTCGAATCTGATTGATTCCGAGGTCGCCTCATCTGTGAATATTGCAATCAGGTCCTTATTGTTATTCAGCTCCAGTGTTATTTTGATCCTTGGTATCTTCCCGGTTGGTTTGACGTAGAAATCATAATATCCAAGGTTGCAGTATCTGTATTCTTTATCGTATTTTCTTTTTCTGACCAGGGGAACAGTGACATGAAGCATATCCGGATTGGAATATACGATATTTTTTACCCTGGTTATCGGATAATTTGAATTGGGTGGTATTATGGTGCAGAAAAAATCGGCAATTCCGCCGCCAACCTTAAAAACGGTACCATATCCGTTAGGATCGGTGGTCGGGCCCTTCTTTACGAATTCTCCTGCTCTAAGGCTTGCCCCTCTTGCAACACATTCCATTGGATCTACCGCGCTCAATTTTTCTTTATCGAAACTCTCAAGTTCCTGCAGAAGCTGCGGTGAGGCGCCAAGTTTTTTTAATTCATCCTTTACCATGCTGCGGATACATGGCATATACGTCGGTCCTCCGACAAAAAGAACATGATCCAGGTCCCCGGCGCTGATTCCGGCCGAATCCAGTGCCACTCTTATCGGACCCCGGCATTTTTCCAGGAAAGACTTTTTATCTTTATCAGACACATTTATGGTATTAAGTACATTTTCTATTTCTTTTTGGCTCAGGTAAACGGTCCGCTGGTCAGGAAGACTGAAAGGGACAGATTCCAGCGATGATAGGTTTACCTTGGCTTTTTCAACTTCTTCCGCAAATGTTGCCTTTAGATCCAGATCCTCTTCCAGTTTAAGTTTATACTTACCGGTAAGATAATCCGTTAAAAGGTCGTCGATATCGATACCGCCCAGTGATTCGTTTCCCGATGTGCAGACTTCTCCGGGGATAAAATCTCCTCCTTCATTGAGTATGAGCATAACCGTGATATCAAGTGTTCCCGCTCCAATGTCAAATGCCAGAATATATGATTGTTCTTTTATATCCAGGCCGTGGGCGGCGTACTGGATAGCGGCAGCGGTAGGTTCGGCAATCGTATCTACTTTTTTAAAACCTACATTTTCGGCGGCTTCCTTGATAAGGCTGGTCCTGGTGGCATCAAAATACGCAGGGACGCTTATCACTGCGTTTTCTATGGCCCTGCCCAGACTGGGATTCACTTTACTGTTTTCTGCATCTTCCTTGATTTCGGCAAGTATGAATTCCAGTATATGAGAAGGGGTATACCGTTCTTCCCCGACCTTTATAAGAATGCCTCCGCCGGGTCCTTTTTCGATATCGTAATGAAACCGGTCAAGTTCGCCTCTCCTCTCTGCCTCGTCATAGGAAAGACCGACAAGCCTTTTTACGCCCCATATAAGTATTTTCGGGTCCCTTCTGTTTGCCCTGGCAAGCAACCCGACCGTTTGCTTTCTGCCGTTATAATCAAACAATACGAAGGATGGAAAGTTTTTCCCGCTTCCATATATGGTCCTTCCATATTTGCTTTTTATCATTACAACGTTATCTCTCCCCATGGCAAATGCTGCTGCGGAATTATACGTCCCAAGATCTATCCCGATTGCTTCATTCATCTTTTACCTCTTTTTTATTCTTCGGATTGTTTTCTTTTTGCGGCCCGCTGCTGACGGTCACCCTGGCGGGCCTTAAAATAATGTCATCTTTTCCGGTTTTGCCTTTTATATAGTAACCTTTTGATGAAACTTCCAGAATGGTGCCATCGGGGAGTTTGTGCGGAAGGCTTCTTATTTCCTGATGATAAATTCCATCAAAACTGTCCCCTCTGGCGACCGGGATCTCTTCGATTCCTTCCTGTTCCAGAATCCAGCGGGTTTTTTCGTAGAACCAGTCTATTTTACCGGATTTTTTACCACTCTTTTTATGGATCTCGAAATGATCGAGCAAAAGAAACAAGTTGTCTGTCATCCTGTAATATTTTTCTTTCAGCTCTTCCTCGTTTTTAAGGTTTTCGGCTGCATAGTCTTCGAGGTCCAGCCTGAGATTATCAAGCTGCGATCCGATTTCCGGGATTTGCCCCGTTATTTTTTCCAGATTGCCGCGCAGTTTTAAAAATGAGGGACCGGTTCCGGAACCGGTATTTTCCTGCAGGGATTTTCCGGCGGCGGCCTTTGACTTTTTATTCACAAAAAATATTAATACTGCTGTTCCGGCTGTGATTAAAAAAGCGGCAGTGATCATCAAAGGGATCACGATCAATCCCGAAATGGTCATGCCCGCTAATCTTGCCGGACTTATAAAAGATGTCAGTATAAGCGGCAATGTTTCGATAATCTCCATTCGTTAGTTTTGTTTTTTTGTATTTGCAGTACTAAATCCGACTTGCTTTGGTTTAAGGTCATCTCTGGTCTGGCTGACTTTGCCGACAGATCTTTTAAGGTGTTCCATGGTGACCTTTACTTTATCGGGATCATAATCCGCATCGCGGATCGCATCCCATATCGCCTCGCGGCATATT
>CAZODG010000029.1:0-12310 GCA_964578525.1 uncultured Actinomycetota bacterium | reverse complement strand
CCTTTAACTCACCCTCTATTGTCCTATCCTCTCCTTTGATCACCATTGGAGTAGAAGTGCTTATTTCATCCTGCTCCACAGCTTCTATGAACTCATCTAAATTGAATTCTGTAACCGGTTGTGAAAGGAAGAGAGGATTTCTTAAAATCAAGAACATGACCACTATAAGTAATATTAATAATGCAATATTTTTAAATCCTCTACTGTTAAAACCTCTATTTTTCAAATTAAAAACAACTCCTTATTTAAATATTTTTCACTCTTTTTAGATAATAATATAATTACTGTTCATTTTCAATATACCCTATAAAAGGTAAATTTCTATATTTCTCTGCAAAATCAAGACCATATCCTACCACAAACTTATTGGGAATATCAAACCCCTTATATTTAACCTTATTAACAGTTTTTCTGGGAACATCTTTATCCAGAAGGGCGCAGACTTCTATGGTTTTAGGATTTCTGGCACGCAGGTTTTTTACCAGATAATTCAAGGTCCTCCCTGAATCGACTATATCTTCTATGATCAACACTTCTTTATTTTCTATGCTTAATTCAAGGTCCTTTGTTATCCTTACAATACCGGAACTTACTTTGGAATTTCCATAACTTGAAACAGCCATAAAATCAAAAGTGACCGGTATCCTGATCTCACGGCAAATATCAGCAAGAAAAATGAAGGCACCTCTCAAAATCGATACCAGAACCGGATTTTTATCCTTGTAATCTCTTGTTATTTCGCTTCCTAATTTCTTGATCCTGCGGCGCAGCTTTTCTTCATCTATAAGCACCCTGATTTTAGCATCGTCGCATATTAAGATTTTCTCACCATTAATTTTTTCGAATTTAAATACTCCCATCAGACACTCCAGTTAAAATATAATTTTATTAAAACATATATAAATCATTTTTCATATAGCTTTAAATGAAGCACCCGTCTTGTATCCCCGGTTATTTTTACCCGTTCATCGATCCTGTATTTACCGATCCATATTATTTTTTCACTATCCGTAAATACAGGAATTGATTTTCTTAAATGTACTGAAATCTTATTATCGATAAAAAAATCCTGCAGTTTCTTCTCGCTTTTCATGCCCTGAGGATAGAACCTGTCCCCATTTTTCCAATTTCTTACTTTTACTGGAGTTTTTATTCTGTCATAATCAAGAAAAGCTTCGCTATTTTTGGCTTTATTGAAATCCAATTTATCCTTATTTAGCTCCAGTACTTCCGACGACAGCTCGAGGTTAAAATCTTTTAGCTTCATTCTGGTTCCGATTTTTACCTCTATTCCCTTTCCTCTTTTATCTATTTTTTTCTCATTCTCTTTAAGAAATTGTTTGAATTCCGATAGGAGCCCTATATGATCAAGATTGGCAAAATAAATATAATTTCCTATTTTAAAAACTCTTATATTTTTGCCTATCTGTATAATTTTGCTTTCTCCTCCCGGTACGCAGATTCCCAGAGCATCGTCCACATTATCGAAACTAATATCTTCAAGACTCCCGTTTACTTTCTCTATTGCCGATAATATGATTCTTCTCCTGACAGCGATGGCTCCCCTTTGGATCCCTGAAACAGGTATTTTTATAAGTGCAGTATATTCGCCTGATCCGTTTCTCTCGATTGAAGCCATTTTATTTAATTTAGCTGCAGAGTAATCCCTTAAAAATTCATCTTCATCCTTCAATATACTTATGGATCTCAATATATTGGATTTAAAGGAAACTCTGAAGTGCTTACTCAAAAACGGTATAAGAAGATTTCTTATCCTGTTTCTTAAGTAAATATTTTCAAGATTGGTTCTGTCCAGACAATAAGATATTTTCTTACTACCCAGATAAGAAATAATATCTTTTCTGGAAATATCGATAAGGGGCCTTATAAATTTTCCGCTGACCGGTCTTATGCCGGAAAGCCCTCTTGATCCCGTACCTCTTAAAAGGTTGATAAAAAAAGTCTCTATATTATCATCTGCATTATGGCCGGTGGCAATTTTTGTTATATTTTTCTTATCCGAGAGTTCCAGCAATTTCTCGATTCTGAGATTCCTTGCTCCTTCCTGGAAAGAAAGTTTATGTGATTTGCTCCATCTCGCTGCGTCCGTTTTTTGTTTGAATAATTTAATATCCAATTCCCTGTATAATCTTTCTACAAATAAAACATCTCTGGCTGATTCGCCATTTCTGGTCATGTGATCGAGCGTATAGCCGAAAAGGGTCAAATCCAGAATAGGGCGCATAAGATATAACAAATGGGTCAGGAATACGGAATCAGGCCCACCGGAGACAGAAATTAAAATACTGTCCCCTTTTTTTATCATTTCATAATATTCAATGGTCTTCAACGCCCGGGAAACAACTCTGTTTCTGGCAAATGGGCAATTATATAATTCTTTCATTTAAATTCCTGAACTGATTCCAAAAATTAATCATTGATTTGTCACAAAATTTATCCTGCTAATACTTCTCGCACTACCATTTCTTTCGTCTATGTCGATAATAACCGCATTGATCAAATAATCGTCTTCCGCTACCGTAAATTTCTGCGGCATGATCTTTAAGAATCTTTCAATTATATTTTCTTTCTTCACTCCAATAACCGAGTCTCTCGGCCCGACCATTCCGACATCCGTGATATATGCGGTTCCTCCTGGAAGTATTCTTTCATCGGCTGTCTGGACATGTGTGTGCGTGCCAACCAGCGCGCTTACTCTGCCATCGAGATACCATCCCATTGCAACTTTCTCGGAAGTAACCTCTGCATGAAAATCCACTACTATTATCCGGGTTTCTTTTTTTAAGTGTTCCAGAATTTTATCCATGCATCTGAACGGGCAATCGAGATATTCTACAAAGACCCTTCCGCAAATATTTACCACAGCAACTTTATTGTTTCTTTTATCGGACATTACATAATACCCGCTTCCAGGGGTCCCCGGAGGATAATTTGCCGGTTTTAAAAGCCGGGGCTGCCCGTCAAGATAATCATATATCTCTTTTTTCTTATATATATGATTCCCTGATGTCAGGACATCTATCCCCATATTCAGCAACGTCTTGCAGATCTCCGGAGTAATTCCTATCCCTCCTGCCGCATTTTCTCCATTGGCAATAACTACATCAACACTATTTTCCTTTATGATCCCCGGCAGTTCTTTTTTTAGAGCTTCCCTTCCCGGTTTCCCAAAAACATCTCCTAAAAATAATACTTTCAACTTATGCCTTTCTGATTTTAATTTTTAAATTATATTAAATGCTTTGCTCTCAAAGACAGTCTTTCTAATCCCAAAATACTATCTTCCAGCTTTCATCATCTTCTCTTAAGAGAGATACTTCAATTTCTTTAAATACTTTTTCTTCCCCATCATAAGAATCTGTTAAATCCATCCCCACTACGGCCAGATTGTTTTTGATATCGACCCATTTTATATCTATGGAAACAATATTTGTTACGTCTTTGAATTCATCAGAAAATTCTTCAGGACTGCTTCCGGATTTATCTTTGCTGCTTATATACTCATATGCCTTCTCGTACTCTTTATCTATCAGCAAATTAAAAAACTCATTCATGATTTCAGTCACTTCCTCGATTTCATCATCAATTGTAAATCTATCGGTAAAGAAGTCTTTTATATTTGAAAAAAAAGTACATCCACACAAACTAAAACATAAAAAAAGGGTAAGAATAAGTACTAAAATTCTTCCTGGCAATTTTTTATTTTTATATATATTGAAAATAATTCTCATTATAATAAAGATCTTCCAAAATTCTCATTTTTATATCTATGATCCATAAATTTTTAGTAACTCTTAATATAAACTTAATTATTTTTAAAACACATAGATTATAATTTAAAATCGATATTAATAAAAATATGCCATTTGCAAAATATTTGATTTAATATTATTTGTAGATTTTTTAAGGATAAAATAAAAACTGCAGCTATCGGTACAAAAATTTTGGTAGCGGGGATAGGATTTGAACCTATGACCTTCGGGTTATGAGCCCGACGAGCTACCAGGCTGCTCCACCCCGCGACCGAGCGATATATGAAATCTCTAACAGACTTTCTTAACCGCAAAAACCTATTATAATGATTTTTATTTTTTTTTCAAACAGTATCGACTTTCAGGTGATGCCAAATGCAGATTATGAGGTGATAATTAGAAAAATCCTGTAATATATTTAATAAAAATTCCTATGTTGGAAATAACCAGCGCGATTAGTGTGGCTGGTACTGCAAGTTTTAGCCACTTCTTCCATCCTATCGATTGGCCTCTTTTTTCCATCGTAGTATATGCTACTACATTTGCCGAAGCTCCGATCGGAGTAAAATTACCGCCTATATCAAGACCTAATGAGACTGCCCAGACCATTATCGATAATGCGGGCACCCCTACAAATTTAACCATATTCTGTAACACATAACCCATAGAAAGGGCAAGTGGTACATTATCTATAATCCCGCTGCCAACACCCGAACTCCAGACAAGGGTACTTAAAAGTCCGATATCGTTCCCTTTGAATAGATTAGTGATATAAGCCGCCGCTATTTCTACTATTCCGGTATATTCCAGTGCACCCACTACCATGAACAATCCCATAAAAAACAATAAAACTTCAAAATTCACCTTAAGCAGGATTTTTTCTGCTCTCTTGCCCAGAACAGACAGCATAAAAAAAGCAGGGATCATGGCAGCAAGAGGAGCCTTTAGCGGAATATGAAGATACTGTTCTATATAAGTGTGGGTGACTAAAAAGAAAATCGCTGTTCCAAATGCGGCCAGGGCTACTTTAAGCTGCTTTCTGTCTTCAATTACCTCGGCCGGATCCATTTCTTTTAATTCCTCTTTCGGTATTTCGCCGGAAGAAACAATCGATTTGCGGCTCACCAGATAACAGTATAAAAGAGCGGCTGCCCCGGCGAGTATTGAAATCGGTGCATTATGAATTAAAAAATCATTAAAATAAAAACCAAGTTTGAGACCCAGGATTACATTAGGCGGATCACCGACCATGGTTGCAGATCCTCCAATATTTGCCATAATCACCTCGGTGATTATTATCGGAGTTGCTTTTATTTTAAGGACTTTACATATTTCATAGGTCAGAGTTGCAAAAAATAGCATTACGGTAACACTATCCATAAAAGCTGAAAGAATTGCCGTTATAATGGGAAAAAAGATAAATATCTTCCTGGGAGAATATTTCAACCATCTGGCAAGAATTAAAGCTAAAAATGTAAAAAAACCTGCGTCTGATAAAGCCGCGACTATGATAAACATACCAAACAATAACCCTATGATTTCCCAGTCAATGAATCCTACGGCATCATTTATACCAAAAACACCAAACAGGACCAAAAGCAAGACACCTATAAATGCAACTACGGTTCTATTTACCTTTTCTGTCGCAATAACAATATAAGTCAGTATAAAAATTATTATGGAAATTAAAGCCGGGCTCAATCTTTCCTTTACTCCAATCCCTTATTAAATAAAAATCAGTAAAATCCTACCACCTTGGTTTTAAAAAAACAAACACCGGTATTATACTCCAATTATCAAAATGCGGTCCCTCTGATTGTGATCTTTCTCTATCACAACTGTCTTTGAACCGATGATATCTTCTGACATTTTTTTTAATGATGTACTTTTCACCGGATCAGTTTCAAATAAAATATAGCAAAATTCAGGGGACAGATAGGGCTTTATTTTGGAAAGGATCTTCTCATATATCTCGAGACCGGTCTCACCGGCCAGGAGAGCAGATTTTGGTTCATATTCTTTTATTTCCCGGGGCAGGTTTTTGTAATCTTCTTCAGAAATATAAGGAGGATTGGAAACTATAATATTGAATTTCTTTTCGAAACGCTTAAAAAAATCGGAGTCCATTTCCGGCACCAGGTCGCATTCGATGAATTCCATTTTTTCAAATTTAGAACTATCAAGAATACCTCTGGCATTCTTTTCCGCTGTTTCCAGCGCTTCGGTATTGTTATCCGTTGCAATAACATGCCAGGCTGTATCCGGCATTTTTAATTCACCGGAAATCTCATAAGCGATGCTTATGGAAATTGCACCGCTTCCGGTGCCAATCTCCAGGATATTGATTTCTCCCGTCGGGGGACTATTCTTTAAGAGCTGGAACGCTCTATCTACGATAAGTTCGGTTTCAGGCCTGGGTATCAACACTCCTGTATCCACATATAGTTTTATTTTCCTGAAATATGCTTCTTTTAAGATATATTGAATGGGAACATGCTGCAGCCTTTTAAGTATATACTTCTTATATAGAGCAAGTTCCTGTTCGTTAAGAATACGGTTATAACTTAAATATAAGTTTATTCTGGTAAGTTTAAGAACTGAACTGAGAAGCAGTTCTGCGGACAACCTTGGTTGAGGAATCTCTTTATTTTTAAAATAATTTATAGCCCAGTCTAAAATACTTTTTACGTTCCATATTTGCAAGTGACCTAGGCCCCTATCTTTTCCATTTTCTTTTCGTTATCGGCGCTTTTCAAAGAATCTGCCAGTTGATCAAGATCGCCTTCCAGTATTTCATCAAGTTTATACAGGGTAAGATTTATCCGGTGGTCTGTAACCCTGCCCTGAGGATAATTATAGGTTCTTATCCTTTCGCTTCTATCCCCTGTTCCTATCTGTAGTCTTCTTTTTTCGGTTTGCTTGTTCATTTGCTTCTCTTCTTCGACTTCTTTGAGCCTTGCCCTTAAAATCTTTAAAGCTTTTTCTTTATTTTGCAGCTGCGATTTTTCATCCTGACATGTCACCACCATACCTGTAGGAACATGGGTTATCCTGACCGCTGAATCCGTAGTGTTTACCGATTGTCCTCCCGGTCCGCTGGAACGAAAGACGTCTACCCTCAAGTCATTTGGATCTATTTTAATATCCACTTCCTCGGCCTGTGGAAGCACGGCCACAGTAGCCGTTGAGGTATGTATTCTTCCCTGTGATTCGGTAGCCGGAACTCTCTGAACCCTGTGCACTCCGGATTCATACTTCATGGTTCCGTAGGCTGCTTCTCCTTCGATTTCGAATATAATTTCTTTGAATCCTCCGATGCCCAGACCGCTGGAACTCAAGATAGAATACTTCCATTTTCGGCTCTCTGCATATCTCGTGTATAATCTATAAAGGACTTCCGCAAACAATGCTGCTTCATCTCCCCCTGCACCTGCTCTTATTTCAATTATGACATTTTTCTTATCATTGGGATCTTTGGGGGTCAGAAGCGATTTTATTTTTTTCTCAAGTTTTCGCTTTTTTTCAATGTTTTCCTTAAGTTCATCCCTGAGAAAAGTCTTCATATCCTCTTCCTTCTCGACCTTAAGCATTTCTTCCGCCTCGTTGATAGAAGAAAGTACTTCCCTGTATTTGACTGTAATATTTACGATTTCTTCAATCTCGGCTATCTTTTTCCCATATTCCCTCAGTTTTTCCCGATTATTAGAAATATCGGGATTTGAAAGCTTTTCGGAAAGTTTTTTGTAGTTATCCTCGTATAATTTTAATTTATCCAGTATTGCTGACATATTAACCAGATTCTAACGTTTTCTCGGCTTCCATGACTTTTTTAAACGAGCTTATTGCCACTTCTATTTGATCGATATCAGGTTCTCTCGTAGTGATTTTTTGCAGTAAGAGGCCCGGGTAAAAAAGTATATTGACTATCCTGTACTTGCTGAATTTACCTGCAAGCCTTATTAATTCATATGAAATACCGGCAATCACGGGTATTAAAAGTATCCTTGAAATAATCCGCCATATTATCGGCTGTTTACCCAAAAATGCAAACACAAATATAGCTACTATCATAACAATAAATAAAAAGCTCGTTCCGCATCTTACGTGTTTGGTGCTGTAATTTTTGACATTTTCGGGTATCAATTCTTCATTATTTTCGTAAGCCTGAATTGTTTTATGTTCCGCACCATGATATTGGAAAACCCTTTTTATATCCCTTAACTGCGACACTGCAAGAATATATACCAGAAAAAACACAATCCTGATAAGTCCCTCCAGAATGTTATAGGCTATTATATTGGTAAAATATCCGGAAAATGTTCGTCCTATTATCGTAGGGAGTACAAAAAAAATACCTACTGCAAATGCCACTGCGATTATTATGGATATGGCCATTTCTTTTTTGGAGAATTTTATCTCCGATCCCGTAGCTTCATTAACCGAAAAACTTATGGCTCTAAAACCCAGGGCCATGCTTTCAATAAGGGACATCATTCCCCGAATAAAAACAAATCCCAGTACTTTATATTTGCGGGTCAGGGAATTAACTTTAAAAAGCATTGTTGATATGGTCCTATCAGGTCTTCTGACTGCAATGGCCCAGAAGTTCTTACTGCGCATCATGACACCTTCGATTACTGCCTGCCCCCCTATTGAATACTTCTCGTTAGCCTCAGGCATCAAAATCACTCATTTCGGGAGGATTCTCGCACTTGAATTTGCCTTCCTGACAGGATCCTCTCAAACAATTAGGACCGGCTTTTTCAAAAATCAATGGAGCGACTTTTTTAACCAGTTTCAACATTTTCGTTGCCAGTTCCCTGATTTCCCATTGCGCCCTATTGCAGCATCTAACAGTAAAGAAGTGTAGAAGCTCTCTGCCGTTCATCGTTACGATTATTTTTGTCTCCGATGCGTTGGGCAGTATATATCTTGCATCTTCGGCTTCAATTCCGCTTGCCAGAAATTCTTTATAGAGATTATGTATATCTGAGATCATTCCTTCAAACTTCTTTCTGGAATTTTTATCCCTTTCAATGGAAGGAGGAGTAATATATTCAAAGTTTTCCTTGAATTTTACATATCTCTGAGATTGCTGATTGTATGAAGCAATCCTGTGCCTTACAAGCTGGTGGGTCAAAGCTCTTGACACACCTTCAATGGCAAAAGTAAAATTTATATGTTCTGTAGTACTGAGATGACCACTTTTAATTACAAATCTTACTAATTTCTGGATACTCTCGTCGCCAAGTTCATTCATGAGATCATCGACACCAACAGGTGAATAACATAGTCTGGCAGCTACCGCTACAGTTTTTTCCGGTTCCTGGGTGTATTTGATTAAATTCACCTTCATACCAAGTATCCTTCTTTATTTTTTGGATTTTACGAGTCTCTTTTTAAATCTCTCAACTCTTCCGCCAGAGTCAACCAGCTTTTGCTTGCCGGTATAAAAAGGGTGGCAATTAGAGCATATTTCAACTCTTATCTCTTTTTTAGTTGACCTGGTCTTAAAAGTATTCCCGCAGGAACAGGTAACGGTACAATCTAAATATTCCGGATGTATGCCTTTTTTCATATTACTTAAATCCTTACTATTATTGTTTGCTATCCTTTATCTTAGATATTTCAAATCCTAAATATTAGCATAAATATCTCAGCCAGTAAACACAGCTTCACAAAATTATAGTGTTAAAAATCCTCAAAAACTTATACAAAACATGTAATGGGATCTTTATTTGTCAATCCTGTCATGGTTTATAATTTTTTTTCTTTGTTAAAACTGGCATTAATAGCCTTAAGAAAATCATCATTTGATTTCGTATTTCTTATATAGTCTATTAACTGCTCGAGCGCTACTTCGGGTTCCTTTTCATATATTAATCTTCGAAGCTTCCAGACCGTTCTGGCTTCATCTTTATTCATTAATAATTCTTCTTTTCTGGTTCCGGATCTGGTTATATCGATTGCAGGGAAAATTCTTTTATCTGCCAGTTTTCGATCCAGATTGATTTCCATATTACCGGTACCTTTGAATTCTTCGAATATCACATCGTCCATTCTGCTGCCTGTTTCGATCAATGCGGTCGCCAGTATCGTAAGGCTTCCGCCATTTTCGATATTTCTTGCTGCTCCAAAAAACCTTTTTGGCGGGAATAATGCAGAAGAATCCACTCCACCTGATAAAACCCTGCCGCTTGCGGGGATCGACAGATTATATGCTCTTGCGAGTCTTGTTATGCTATCCAGGAGTATTAATACATCTTTACCATGTTCGACCAATCTCTTTGCCCTCTGGAGTACAAGTTCGGCAACCTGAATATGGTTATCAGAAGGTTGATCGAATGTTGAACTGATTACCTCTCCTTTTACCGACCTTTCCATATCTGTTACTTCTTCGGGTCTTTCGTCGATCAGCAAAACAATGATATCTACTTCAGGATTATTTGTAGAAATACTGTTGGCAAGATCCTTTAATATAGTTGTCTTACCTGCTTTAGGGGGAGATACGATAAGGCCCCTCTGGCCTTTTCCTATGGGTGCAATCAAATCTATTATCCGAGGAGATATGTTATCCGATTCACTGGTCTCAAGTCTTAACCTATCCAGAGGATATACCGGAGTCAATTTTTCGAATGGTACCCTGCTCCTTATAAACTCCGGGTCTTCTCCGTTTACTTTTTCTATTCTTAGCAACGCATTATATTTTTCACTTTCTTTTGGCGGCCGGACCTGGCCATACACTTCATCTCCCTGTCTCAAACGAAATCTTCTTATCTGAGACTGAGAAACGTATATATCATGAGAGCCAGCCAGATATCCACTCGTCCTCAGGAAACCATAACCATCAGCCAATATATCGAGTATTCCTTTCATTCTTTCCTTATATAAATCGAATTCCGGTTTTTTCTCTATTCCTCTCCTTCTCTCACCCTTTTCTTCGGTTATCATTTCTTCTTCTATGATTTCTTCTTCTCCGGATTCTTCCTTTTTCTCTTCTGCGAGTTGAACATCTTCCCCGGTTATAGTCTCATTTTTCAATGAAGATTCCATACCATTATTGGATACTTCCTCCAGTATCCTGTTTATGAGTTCGTCTCTTTTTAACTTAGAAATTCCCTGAATGTTTAATTGCCTGGCAATAATTCTTAAGTCAGATAAAACCTTCTTGTCCAGAAATTCCCTGTTTAATTCTTTTAATTCAGCCATTAATAAATGCTCCTTTCATACTTAGGGCCTATTTAATCCAATATTCGTTAATTCTCATAATTATTTTTTATTTATTCAAAAGACCTTGGATGATTTATATATCATAATAGATTACGTTTGAACCGTTTTTTAAGGTCATTGAAACTTACTATTGATTTCTTAAAACTTTCAAGTATATTTTAAAAAAGGATTTTTGATATACGTTAGGTCAATAGACTGCTTTTACAAATATACGTTTATAAATTGATACCTTTTGAAATCTAAGACATGATTGTTTTGAAGAAACCCCTATTACCAATGTCGTTCTTAATACAAATGAAATTATCCTATATAATATATAGATTAAATAAGAAAAAATCAAGTAGAAATTCTTAGTATGAAATTTTTGGCATAAAAGATTTTTTCAAAGAAAGGGAGGGATTTTAAAATTAAAATCCCTCCCACAAGAAAATGCACGTGCTTTAAACTTTCGGTAATTTGCTTAAAGATTCTTCTATTTTCTCTTTTGGATATTCATAATCAACCAATTTGCCTGACAAATAAGCATCATAAGCAGCCATGTCAACATGTCCGTGTCCGCTATGAGCAATAAGAATGGTCTTTGCTTCTCCGGATTCACGGCATTTCAAAGCTTCGTCAATTGCTACCCTGATACAATGATTTGTCTCCGGGGCACTGATGATCCCTTCGGTACGAGCAAAAGTCACTCCTGCCTCAAATGTGGGAATTTGAGGTACAGCTGTTGCTTCAACAAATCCCAGATCGGCAAGGTGGCAGATGATTGGGGCCATTCCATGATAACGAAGACCACCGGCATGAATGGGAGCCGGGATAAAATCATGCCCCAGTGTATACATCTTAATAATTGGTGCAAGTTTTGCCGTATCGCCATAATCATAAGCGTAGGGCCCCTTGGTCATAGTGGGAGCAGCCGTTGGTTCCACATTGATTATGCGTAAATCCGGTTTTGTTCCATCTATTTTATCCTTTACAAAAGGCAGGAAAAGACCTGCAAAGTTCGATCCACCGCCAACACAACCTACGATAATATCCGGATAAGCATCTGCTTTTTCCATTAATTTCTTTGCCTCCAACCCATTTACGGTTTGATGCAGAAGAACATGATTGAGTACACTGCCAAGAGAATAATGGGTGTCATCACGGGACATAGCATCTTCTACAGCTTCACTAATAGCCAATCCGAGACTTCCGGGACAATCGGGATCTTTTGCCAGCATGTCCCGTCCTACTTTGGTATCCATACTGGGACTTGATACACACTCTGCTCCCCATGTCTCCATCATTATCTTGCGGTAAGGCTTCTGTTT
>CAZODG010000028.1:0-12814 GCA_964578525.1 uncultured Actinomycetota bacterium | reverse complement strand
AAAAGGTTTTTCTTTATTTTCAAGCGTAATATGAGCATTACCATCATACCTATACAAAAACCTACGATCAGGAGTACCGCCAGTTTAATATAATTTGTCGCAATCGAGGATAGACCGGTTACTCCTAAAACCTCCAGAATATTGTCGAAATAAGAGTAAACTAAAACATAAAAAACAGTATTAACAAACGAAAAAATGATTAAAAAAAGTCTCAAAACAACCTCGATTCTTTATGTTTTAATAAAATATATTTTTTATAATATTACAATCTCTGCCCGATATCACCAAGATATTGCGAAACATAACTAAATACGGTATGCGCCACAACCACTGCTCCCGCCTGACTATAATGCATCCCATCAGGAACATATCCTCCCGGATTTTGTGAAAGAGGAGTCAATACATCTATGACCACTGCACCATATTTAGCTGCAATTTGTATTATTGCATTATTATAACTAGCATAATTTTCTTTACCGGGGTATTTGATAGGACCAATAAGATTTATAAATACTCTTGCACCCAGATTCTTTGCCTTTGCTACGATGATTTCCAGATTGGTTGAAAAACCTGAATAAATCGGCCCCACATCATTGGTCCCGTAAGCTACTATGACTATTTGTGGATTATAAATGGCAACGGTACTATCAAATCTTGCTTTCCCGTCGCTTGCCATCTCGCCTCCCTTTCCGCTTGCAATGGTATTATAATCAGCATGGGGGTAATTAGCTTCCAGAAGATCGTCAAACATCTGTACCCAGTTAGACATTTCTATTAAAGAATCGCCCATTGCCACAATATTCATATTTACATGGCCCCTAACTGCCATACTTTTTGAAGGAAGGGTAACCTCTCCGCTACTGCTTTCTATTTTAAAAGCAGTAGTTATTACCCCACCTGAATTAACCAGATCTTCATTTACTTTTATCCTGAAAGTTATCTCTTTTTCTTCTCCTCTTCCTAACTCATTTAAATCCCATATGAGCCCTCTTAAATCGTCACTCCAGCTAATTCCCTCCGAGGTACCCGACTGGCTTATATAAGTGGCCCCGGCCGGTGTAGGACAAATAAGCCTATAACTCTCTTCTGACCTGTCGCCTGTATTCCTGATTATGACGCGTATACTTATAATCTCTGTTGCCCAGAGATACCCTCCATTTTCATCATATAAAAATGCTTCAGATGTAGTCAGATCGGAAAAACGTTTTATCTCTTCCTCTACTGACTTTTCGATAACATCAGTTCCGTATTTTAATGTACTGCTGTTTGAAATAATCACATCATCGGTCAAATCATCTTTTATCCTTACTTTGAATGATAAAATTTCAGGTTTATCTACTTCCAGATTACTGATTTGCCATGATATGCTGTTTTCCTTATATTCCCCTGAATTGGTAATAGAATCTTCGATTATATCCGTAAATTCGGAGAAATTGCTGTTGATTTCAACATTGGCAGCATTCATGCCTCCGGAATTATTCGCTGTCAGTTTATACTGTATTACATCACCCATTCTCAAATCTCCGCCGTTCTCATCTATGGCTTCTAATTTAAAACCACTGAGATCCGGGCTGCTTTCCACTGCGGTAACTAAATTAACAGAGATATCGCTATTGAAATCCTCTTCACCATTTATGTAATTAAACCTGGTGTCATCCAATTTTACGAGGGTACCATTATCCAGCGGTTTTTTGATTTCTACTGTAAAATCTATCGCTCCTTTTTCATTTCCTGCGACACTGCCGACTTTAAAGGTTAATGTCCCATCTTCATTGTTTATAAAATCATCATGAGTAGAAGATATAAACAGGGTATTATTAGGTATCTTTAGCACTATTTCAAAATCCTCTACGGCTTTCCAGCCTGAATTACCATAATTTATCATGTATGTTATCCTGTCACCGGGTTTCGAATATTCATTGGAATCACTGGATATAAAGTTGAATCTCCCGTCGCTAAAATTAGGCGGATAAATCCTAAAATAAAAATAAACAAAACCGGATACTCCTATTAAGACAACGAGTATAATTATAATATATACCCATTTCCTGGCATCCCCCATATATTTTGAAAATCTTTTTTTCATTTTTTATTCCGGAATCACCATATTTGTAAAGCAGCCCTATATTATAGAAAAAAAACATCCTAAAATAAAGCTTTTAATCTTTTATCTCTATCTCAATATTATCGCAATCAATGTAGCTTCCATTATGTGCAGCCCTGAATTGTATAATAGATTCTCCGGGATCAGTTCCTTTAAGCTTCAAAATGAGATTTATCTCATTTCCCCCTTCAACAATATACGAATCACTCACCCACATATATATTCCTTCGCTTATGCCCGGATACTGGTTAAAATAACCGGCCGGATCGACTTCCACAAGTTCGATATTATCCGGAAGCATCAATTCAAGCGAATCGATCTTGGCATTTACTTTATTGGTATTTTTAATGGTATATTCAAGTGTAAATTCCTTCCCTCTTCCCTGGATATGTTCTTCTATCTTATACCCGATTATGATACTTCTATCCAGTTTTAGATAACTTGCATATTGACCTGGTGGGATATAGCTATTAAATTCAATTCTTTTTATATCATAAAGATTTATTGTCCTCATATCTTCGAATCCGTTTCCGTACCTTACCGCACCTCTATAGCCCGCCTCTGAGATTAAGGGCCATTTCGAAGGCGAATTATTATCATAGGGCCATGCAAAAAACAAGACTTCTTTTCCGAGATGGGATTCTATGTCTTTTTTCGATTGTGTGAGTTCATCTAAAAATTCCTCATCCGAAACCAGTCCCAGCCTGACATGATTCACAGTATGTGACAGAAATTCACATCCGTATTCATCCATCTCGATGATCTCGGGCCAGGTAAGTATTGGCCTTATTATACTGGCCCTTTCGTTAAAATATCTATTAATCTTTCTCTCGGCATTGGAATCCCCGACTGCACCTGTGACCAGAAAAACAGTCATCTTGTATCCATATTTTTTAAGTATGGGAAAACCATTTGTGTAAACATCCTGGTATCCGTCATCCGAGGTTATGATTACCGGCTTTTCAGACAGTGCTTTTTTATAATCTACGTAATTTAAAAGGTCCGTAAAAGTAATGGTTTCATAACCATATTCCTTTAAAGTGCTGCACAATTTATCAAAATAAGCAGTATAAAGTTCTATTGCTTCCCCTATATGATCTTCTATTGCATGTAATCCAATTATCGGAATATAATTCCCATCAAACTGTCTTGCTCCATAAACCGTTATACTATAATCGGGACTAATAAAAGAATCCACCTCATCCGAAGATATTTCCAATTCCAATGAGACCTGCGTGTCTTCGGTTATATTTTCAATTAAATTTAAACTGGTATCGAAAGAAATTTCTTCCCCTGCATTTAAATTATCTATTGTCCATTCGGTTTTCCCTTCACCTAATACAAAGAAATCCGGTAAAATGAGATCTACTTTTATATTTTTTGCTTCTGCATTCCCACTATTTACAATATTTACATTTACTTCCAGACTTTCGCCCGGATATGTGTAGCCACCATTCAAGTCTGTGATTTTTATTCCTGATCCCGAAAATGACGGTAATAAGCTGTGTTTATCTCCTTCACTGATTATGGTACAAGATGAGCAGCCTGAAAAAAATAAAGAGATAATGGTAACACAAACAAATATTACCGATATATAAATTATTTTTTGGGGATTTTTATTTAGGATTTTCATAAGAATGTTTTACTTTAGACTTTTTATACTCTGTAAAATAAATAAACTCTCGCAAGGATTAAAAATATATTATTTTTTTATCTCCATTTCGATATCATCAGAGTCGATATAAATACCACCGGTTGTCGCTCTGAATTTTATAAGAGATACCCCGGGTCTCAAACCTCTCATTTCCACAATCAGATTTATTGCACCCTCTCCTTCTATAATATACGAATCGCTTACCCACATATATATGCCCTCGCTGATGCCGGGATACTGGTTGATATACCCGCCGGGATTGACTTCAATAAGTTCAATATTGTCCGGAAGTTCCAGTTCAAGCGAACTAATTTTAATGCTTTCTTTGTTTTTGTTTTTAATCGTATATTCAACAGTAAATTTTTCTCCAAATTCAATATCATGACTATCAAGAAAGTAACTAATTTCAGGGATATCAACTTTAAGCTCAATGACTTTAAAGAGTCTTAAAATTTCATTGTATCGCGCCCAATAATAGGTTCTTCCTATTTGTTCGGTATCAAATATGGGCTTAAATATGGCGTCGTTACCAACAAAATACACTGCAATGTTATTGTCAAGAGCCTCAATCATATTTGTAACCGTATAATCGGGATTTGTATGATAGATATATTCTATTTCTTTTTCACCGTATTCATACGTATCTACAAACATTCCCACATTAGCCGCTCTCACAAGCACATATAATCTGGAACCACTCTCCATATTCCCAAATGCCTCATCCCAGAAATTATATACAGGCAGAGGTTCGGAGAGATCAAGTTCATTATAATGTTCCAGAATAAAGGAAAGAGGCAGAAAAGTAAAAAACAATAGTATGATCGTTATTAAGAAATATTTCAAAAATCTGTCGATCCTTAATACAGGTTTATTTCTTAATGATTTATTAAATAGAAAAATCAATCCGTTCAGTATCGATAAAAGTCCGAATGCGATATAAAAAGAAATAACAATCATGGGGCCCAGCAGATAATTTGGATTCGCATGGCCAATATATAAGGGCGGTACTATAAAATTAAAAACTATCAGTAAAAATGTGCAGATACCAAATTTCTTATTTTTTCTTATTAAAAAGATAAATCCTATTACCGCGATGGTAATAAGTAAGATACCATAAGTGCCGTAAAGTATGTTTAAATAATCCTTTACTACTTTAATAATCAATGAAATATCTTTATCCCCGAAACTTCCACCATGAATCTCTCCTGTCACTCCTCTTCCTGTCACATAGTAGAATAACCTCAGTAAAGTATTTACCTCCCCGAATCCCTGAAGGGATCTTATGAAAAGATAAAAATAGGACAAAAGTGGAAGGATAAAAAAACCTGCACTGATAAAAATTGCTTTCACGCTTTTGAAAATCCGTGGATTTACAATAATTACATATAAGACAATCGCCGGTACCAGAAAAAAGGTAAGAGGATGATTGGTCAGACTTAAGCCCAGACAGAAAAAGAAAAAATAAAGATATTTCCTTGTTTTATTTTCGGAATAAACAATAGCTGAAAAAATCAAAAGAATTATAAAAAAAGTGTTTAATGTATCAAATTCCAATCTATTTGCCACACTCCAGAAAGGTACAATGAAAGCAAATATCATAGAACTTATAAAGCTTATAAACTCATTCTTTAACAGTTTGTTAATGGCCAAAAATAAAAATAGAGTGGTAAGGGCACCAAATATTGCAGAAAAAAGATTAAGCCTGTAGGCAATATCACCAATCGGCACATAAGTAAAAAGTTTTAAAAACATTGAAAAGGTTGGATAACCGGTTGGCACCATAAGGGTCATTTCGGGAATCTGGTTAGCATACCATCCAGTATCTCCACCGACCAGTTTGGGTTCCAGAGTAAGTATATAAATAACTAGCGGTATCAAAAAGGAAAATACCGAAAATATAGCTATTCTCTTATCGACAATCAATTTTTTAATTTTCTGCAACACACAGACTCCTTAAAAAAACTTATATAATAATAACAACAATATTCTATAAATTGAATATTATAACTCCTGCAATTACCAGAAGATTTCCTATTATTCTTAATTTATCAATATCTTCTTTAAGGATTTTCCAGCAAAATATCATAATGAAAACATAACTCAACGCAGTAAAAGAATAAAAATCCGAAAAATCAATTACCCTCATTGTAATTATAGAAAGAAACGGAACAAGTATAAATAAAAATACACTTGCCAGGAGATGCTTGTTTTTAAGATTATAAACCATAGGTTTTTTAAAATCTACCTTAAGAGCTCCTATCTTAAAAATAACCTGCGACAGAGCAACAAGGAATTGAATTAGAACAGCCAGAGAAATATAGAGCGCCATATATCAGACACCCTCCAGTTTTTTACTTGACATAGTTATAATAAAAACTCCAACAACTATTACTACAGAACCTATTATTTTGTTTATAGTGATATCTTCCTGGAATAAAACTTTTCCCAAAAACAGGGAGATAAAGTAATTCAGACTTAAAATAGGATATATATATGAAAGTTGGAATTTTCTATTCAAAAAAAACCAGAAAGTAAATTTTAAACCATAAGTTATTATTAGAACGCATAACCAGAAGACAAAAATTTTTGAAAATTCAAGGTTTACCCCTATATACTTACTGGCTACAATGGTAAATAGATTAATAATGATGGTAAGAACGATTATCAATATATAAAAAAAATTTTTATCGGAGCTATCGGATTTTATTTTCATATTACTTTAATAAGCTACTATTTAACTGATATCGTAAAACACATTTTATACTAAAATCAATTAAATATTAAGCTCTTTCTACATTTACAAAAGTCGTCTTCTAAACGTGTTTGATCCGGCTATTTCTTCAACTGAAACCACTGTTACATCCGGATATTATTCATCAAAAAAGAAGATCCAATAAAGATTATAAAATAAATAAAACCTGTTATTTTTTATACTATAGTTATAAAATTGTTTAAGCTGATTTTAATATTTGCCGTAATTTAAATCTTTTTTGACAGTAAAAAACAGTAAAAATTAATATAATTAAGCTGATATGATAAAAAAATTATTGGTTTTAATTCCTGCATATAATGAAGAAGAAGAAATAGGAAAGGTAATTAAAAATATTCCGAAAAAACTTGACCGTGTATCCGAAATACATACTCTTGTTATCGATGACGGCAGTACAGACAATACCGTAAAAACTGTAAAAGATTCAGGCGCTGCAGTAATAAAAAATTACTTCAATATGGGAGTTGGTTCAGTGTTTAATAAAGGCCTCCAATATGCTCTGGATAATAATTTCGACTCTATGGTCAGTATCGACGGAGATGGACAATTCGATCCTCAAGATATTCCCAAACTTATCAGACCTATTATAGAAAATAATGCCGATTTCGTAACGGCTTCCAGATTTATTGATAAAAATTATTATCCCAGGATGCCTTTATCCAAGTTCTGGGGAAATAAATTAATGTCGATTTTCATAAGCAAACTGGTTGGTAAAAAATTCTATGATGTGTCGTGTGGATTCCGGGCATATTCACAAAAGACACTCCTTTCTCTAAATCTCCATGGAAGATTTACTTATACTCAAGAAACATTTATCGATCTATCATTTAAAAGACTGGAAATTGTTGAAATCCCTATTAAAGTAAGGTATTTTCCTGCAAGAACTTCTAAAATTTCTTCTAACCTTTTTAAATATGGAATAAATACCTTAAAAATTATTCTTGAAACTTACAGGGATTACAGACCATTCTCATTCTTTTCTTATATTGCTCTCTTCTTTTTTATAGTAAGTGTCTTCTTCGGATCGATTTTATTATACACTTATACCTCTATGGGATCATTTCATCCTAATATATGGTCCGGATTTGTAGGAGGAACTTTTCTTTTTATTTCGATAATATTATTTATTGTTGGGATTTTTGCCGATACAATAAAAAGGATCAGGGTCAATCAGGAAAAAATTCTATTTCTTTTAAAAAGAAACGCCTTAAAAAATAAATGAAAAGAATATTACTTATAAAGATTTTATATTATCTATTTTTTGCGGTCATTTTTCTGCTGGCATTGATTATTTTCTTAGAAATAATAAATTTCAGTTTTTATAACAACTATCTAAGAGATTTTTTCCAAAAGATATTAAATATCTTCAACTTCTAATCATAATTCAATGTAAAGATTGAGAAATAAACCATGAAGATATCTCTATTATTTACGGAAATAAATCAAAAATTTGGCCCCTTATACTACCAGCACGGGCTGGCCTGTCTTTCCGCCGTACTTAAAAAGAATGGGTTCAACTCTATTTCTCTGATTCATTTCACCCGGGAACCCGACCCTGTAAAATGGGAAGAATACCTTAAGGAACAGAGACCGGATGTAATAGGTATCTATTCAGCAACAGAACAATTCCATTTTATTAAAAAACTTATAAGTCAAGTCCCTGGAGGAATATTTACTATCTGCGGAGGACCTCACCCTACCTGTTATCCGATTTGTATCGAAGATGTTCCCCGTCTGGATGCAATCTGCATCGGAGAAGGAGAATACCCATTTTTGGAACTTGTAACCGCATTGACTCAAGGAAAAGACCCTAAAAAAATAAAAAATCTGTGGATCAGAAAAGATGGAGTCGTCATAAAGAATGAAACAAGACCGTTTATTGCCGATTTAGATGAACTTCCATTCGAAGACAGGGAACTTTTTAATCTTCAGAGTGCCATAGACAAATATGGTCTGGGCCAGATACGCATAATTGCCGGCAGGGGCTGCCCATATCAGTGTACCTATTGCGCAAATAAAAGTATGAGTAAGATGCAGGCCGGGAATTATGTTCGTTTCCGTTCCGCCGCTCACATAATGGATGAGTTGGATTATCTTAATAAAAGATATAAGTTCAAAGAATTTTTTTTTGACGACGATATTTTTATGTCTAATAAGATGATCCGCAAGAAGTTTTGCAGAAGATATCCCACAGAAATCAGTAAACCCTTTATTTTTAGCAGCAGAGTTGAAATCTGCAGCAAAGAAATGTTAAGAGATCTTAAATCTGCAGGTGGGCGAAGGATTGATTTTGGTGTGGAATCCGGCAGCGAAGATTTAAGACGAAATATCCTGAAAAGAAATATGACAAACAGTAAGATCCTGGAAACTACGAAAATGGCCAGAAAATTAGGATTTCAGATAAAGACACTGAACATGGTCGGGCTTCCTGAAGAGACATATAAAAAACATCTTAAAACCATCAAATTAAACCTGGAAATAAAACCCGATGTTGTCAGTATATTCGTTTTTTATCCTTATCCCGGAACAGAGCTATATGATTATTGCATAGAAAAAGGATACTTCGATCCAAATAAAACTATACCTCGAGGATATATCTCGCGAAGAAGTTCACTGCTTGACCTTCCTGATTTTTCAAGGAAACATGTCGAAATGTGTTTCCGTAGATTCGGATTCCGTGTTTTCAGGAGAGTCTCTATCACGAAAGCCGCAGGATATTTAGTCATATATTCCAAATACGGTGAATTCTTTATGAGAATTACTGCGTGGATCAGGAGACTACTTGTAAAGCTGCTTCCGGGATTTTAGTCAATTCTTTTTTTAAATCTACTTTCAAAATAAGGCCTTACAACATATATGATCCCGCCTATAACTCCTACTATGATCAACATAAGCAGTATAATAAGAGAACATAATACAGCTTTCTCATTGTTTACTCCCATGGCAACCATAATAATAACAGTGGAGTTTTCCCGAAGGCCGATACCTCCAATAGAAATAGGAAGCATTGCTATGACTGCCACTACAGGCACAATAAAAATAAATGCGGTGAGGGACAGATTGATTCCCAGAGCCCTAGCTGCCAGCCACCAGTTAAGTATGACTGCGAATTGAAGAAGGAAACTATAAATCAAGACCTTAAAAAGCACCATTTTGTATTTTTTAAAGCTAACCAGAGTATTATAGACATTCGATAGTTTTTCCTTCATTTTACGCATAAATTTAAATCTATTGAATAATTTACCCAATCTTAGTACAGAAGGATTAATGATCAAGACTGCAAGAATAACAGTTATAACAAAGAATATGACGATAGGGATGATTATGGACCTGTTCCCAATTGTGGTAAATCCCAAAAATAAAGCCACGACTGCATAAATTGCCGCGCTGACCACTCCGGAAAATCTCTCCACCATTATTACAGAAGCAGATACTCCTAAAGGAATGTTTGCTTTTTTTGAAGCATCATATGTCCTGAATACGTCTCCCCCGATACTTGTAGGTAGAAAATTGTTAAAAAATATACCTATAAGAACAGTTACGCTAAGAGTAGCGGTACTTAATTTGACATTCTGTGTATCCAGAAGAGCCTTCCACCTGAATGCGGTTATCCATGTCCCAAAGATATGCGTCGAAAACGAAAGCAGCAATAAAGCTATGCTGGAAGATTTCAAAATTTCAACCACAGTGTCAAAATCCGGTATCTTTGTTATTAAGTAAAAAATCAGGGCCGCGCTGACCAGGATTCTGACTGTCAGTAGCATTATTTTTTTATTTTTATTATAGAAGGATAATATCTTTTTTTTCATTCTTATCGGTAGTGGTATTTAATTACTTTCTTGATTTTGCAACCCTTGCAGGAATTCCGGCAGCTATCGAAAAAGACGGGATATCCCTGGAGACCACTGCTCCTGCCCCGATAATAGTATCTCTTCCTATGGTGACATTATCAAAAACCATAGCGCCTGCACCTATCCAGCAATTTTTTTCTATTGTTATACCAAAAGTGGGTTTTTCCTGTTCGGATATGGGAATATCCACTCTGGAAGAAGCATGTCCCCCGCCTATAATATAAGCATATGCGGCAATCAATGTATTCTCACCAATCGTTACATCACTCGTCGAAACTATTTCGCAATTGAATCCCACTACTACATTTTTCTCAAGGATTATATTGCCATTTTTACAGCTTAAAATACTGTTTCTGCCAATAAAATTATTTTTACTAATATAAATACCTTTATTGTCCAGACCTTTGGCATCCAGGACGCAATAATCATCTATTACTACGTCATCCTCGATAATTATTTTATGAGGATGCCTTATCGTTATCGATTTTCCAAAACTAACACCTTTTCCGACTTTCTTAAAAAGATGGGGGTAAAACAGGTTTCTGAAAAGAATACCCGCAGCTCCGCGCATATCCTGAAACAGCATTATAATAAGTTCATACTTCAATAAACTAAAAAAACCCCTTTTCCCTATAAAAAGATTTACATATTTGGCAGTCTTCGATCTTTTTTTAGAAAATAGCTCCTTTTGTATTTTGTCCTCGTATTTTTCTATTTAAATCGACCTCCCTTTTGAATATTGATAGAGTAAATCAAAAAAAAATTAATATCAACCATCTCTCAAACTCTCAATCGATCTTTGATAAAAATTCCCAGATATTCCAGAGGAACTTTTAAAAATGTTTTCCTCATGATCCTATCGCAATTATTACATGGGATCACATTCTCAATCTCACCCGATATAAATGTATTCCTCATTGCCTTTATGATTTTACCATTAAAAATATCATTTAACTTCTCATTATTTAAATTTCCCAGGCAAATCCTGCCTTCGAAGTCCTGCGGACATAAAAACACTCTCCCATCATAAAAAACAGTCAATGAATACCATGGAAAAGTACACAGTGATTTTTTGCTATGTATCTTTCTTTTTTTAACCGGGCCATTTAACTCAAGCAGGCCACCCCAATTATGTGGTGTTCTTGTAACTGCTTTATTCAAAGGAAGATTTTTAAAATTTTTTAGAAAAATCTTTCTTTGTCTTCTTGTTTCACTTTCTGAAAGTTTTCCCTTTTGCTTGATGACCTGAATAATAGTATATGGTTTCTTCGACCTGAGCTCCCTTTTTATTTTAAGAAAATCGATTATCCTGCAGAGATTTTCACCAAATTTTGCACCGGATCTGTTCTTTTCATATTCTTCCTTTGTATAACCATCAAACGAGAAAGAGATCAGGTCCAATCCTGCTAATATTAGTTTTCTACTTAAATCTTTATCCAGAAGTGTCGCATTTGTATGTATTCTTGTCTTGATCCCGCTTCCCGCAGCGTATGAAACCATCGATACTATATCCCTGTTAAGCAGGGGCTCTCCCCTGTGAAATAGATTTATATCATATACTTTTCCGGAAATCTCATCGATTATTTTTTTAAACAGATTAAAATCCATATCTCCTTTCATGTCCGTGGGAAGGTCTTTATTCACACAAAAACGGCACTTCAGATTACACCTGCTTGACGATTCTATCCAGATCCTTGAGGGATAATAATTACAGCTTGTTAGTTTTAAAGAGTAACTCAGATAAATCCTGGCAAGACCAAAAAAACTGCTTATTTTTTTCATTATACCGATTATAATTTGCTATGAAATTATCTCTTTGATTACATAAGTTTCTTTATTTTGAACCTTATGATATACGCGGACCAATACTTCTGCCAGCAGCCCTATGGTAATAAGCTGAATGCCGATAAAGATCATAAATATAGAAAGGATAAAAAGAGGTCTATCAGCCAGTGATTGGTGAAAGAAGATTCTCATTATAACAAGATAGATTGTCATGATAAATCCGATCATGCCTGGAAATAAGCCCAGCAAGCCGAATATCTGTATAGGACTTTGGGAATAACTTAAAAGAAATTTTACCGTGATTATATCAAATATTACCTTTATTGTTCTGGAAATACCGTACTTGGACCTTCCATATTTCCTGCTGTGGTGAGTGACGGGAACCTCTGTAACTTTTACTCCCATCCAGCTTGCTATGGCAGGAATATAGCGGTGCATTTCCCCGTATAAGCTGATATTCTTTATGACCTCTTTCCTGTAAGCCTTTAATGTGCATCCATAATCATGAAGACGCACTCCTGTCAGTCTGGATATTAATCTATTTGCGACAATCGAAGGGAATCTTCTGGTAACAGCTTTATCCTTTCTGTTTTTCCGCCAGCCGCTTACAATATCGTAACCTTCGTTCAATTTATCAAGTAAAACAGGGA